>AP018284.1 GCA_002368355.1 Chondrocystis sp. NIES-4102
CATTGAATAATGAAAATAACCAATAGATGTAAAAAAGCGGGTAGATTGAAACCTTTTATTGATTGGCTTGTTTGGGGATAATGTTCTGCATTTCCCTAATGTTCTTAATTTTCTAAATCCTTCAACACATCATCCAAGACTATTCGGATAATATCGGTCTTAGACCTTCGAGTCATAGCAGCCAAAATCGATAACTTGCGATGTACTGACCTCCGAAGGCGGCAGTCTCGTCCTCTTTTAGCTCACCTAACCCGTGTGATCCTAAAGTCCGATCCAAGACTTGTGAAGTCACTGTGAAGTCAAGATAAAGCTTTTATAAAGGTAATTAAGTTAAACAAATTAATTTAATTACCTCATTATTTAAAGACATGGCTATCACCAAAATTTCTAACTCAACTCTTTCAGCAAATTCCTACGTATCAGAAGACTGGAAAGGAGGATACAAGCTCGAAGTAGATTTAACCTCAAGCGCAGTTGCTAAAGACTGGAAACTAAACTTCAACTTGGCCACCGACTACAGTATCAGAGGAGCTTATGGCGTAGATTTAGTCAGCAACGGCAAAGGCAACTATACAATCGATGGACAAGGCAACGGACAGACTCTAGACCCAGGAGAAACCGTTAAAGCTATCTTTGTTATTGACGATCTGGGTAAAAATGCAGTTATTCCCAAATTTACGAGTTTAATGGGGTCGGTCATTAGCAATCCTGTATCCGCTCCCCAACTGAGTAAAAGCGCTATCTCCGTTGGATTTGAAAATCATTCAAGCGGCACCGTATATAATAATGCAGCTCAAAGTAAAGACTGGAAAGTTGACTGGTCTAATCAAATGGACAAGTTTGCCTCTATTTCTAGTTCAGAAGCTCGCTCTGGTAAAAATTCTCTCAAAATGAATTACCCGAATAATGAGCAGTCTAATGCTGGGGCTAAATGGGTAATTCCCGAACAGCAAGAATATTATTTTTCCTACTGGGTTAAGTTCGATAAAGGCTTTGATTTTGATGGTTCCAAACATAGTAGTGGTAAACTACCAGGACTAGGTGAAGGCGATCTCGCATCTGGAGGGACAAAACCTAACGGCAACAACGGCTTCACTTCTAGATATATGTGGCGCAAAGGTGGACAAGCTACTGTGTATCTATACCACATGGATCAGCCTGGAACTTATGGCGAAGATGTTTTGCTCAAAGGAAAAGACGGAAAAGATAAGTACTTTCAACCTGACAAATGGCACAACCTAGTTCAACGTGTTGAAGTTAACGATGCAGGGTTAGCTAATGGTGAGATTGATGTTTGGATGGACAACGAAAAGGTGTTAGACATCGATGGTCTGAGACTTAATAATGGTCAAGGTATTGATACGGCATATTTCAGCACCTTTCATGGTGGATACGGCAGTGACTGGTGGCCTGGGCAATCCGTCAATGCTCACTTCGATGACTTTGTGGTCTCGACTAATGCTGCTGACGTTGGTTTGTAATTCTAGTAGGATCGACTTATTTCCGGGTAGTGTAATAAAGATGTCAATCGAGCCTAACAGTGGAATCTGGGTCATATTCATCCTCAAAAATGCGACCAGCTATGTAGGGGCGACTACGCGGAGCGTACCCTTACGGATCGCACTAATAGAAAAAAAACTTAATTCTTACTCGTCTTGCCAAATACCCAATTTGCCTTCTTGGGCGATTGTTTCAGCCCAGGCTAAATTTTCAGGTTCTCGACATTGAGAAGCTTCTTTGATATCCCGACGGGCTTTACCTCTTTCGATTACCCAACTGTTAAGATGAATCTCTTGCTCTACTAATTCATCAGGCGTATTAGATACGTGCTTTACTAGTTCCACATCGTATCCTGGCTTAAGTGATACCCAGGCTTCATAACTATTCCCTACTCGTTCAAGTTCAACCGTACCATCCCCAAGGTTGATTACTGAAGTTAGATACTGTTTGGTTTCATTTTCTATAGATGCAACACCACACAGGTTAATAGTTTTAGTTCGATCATTACGAGTCACAATCAGGCTAGAACCATTATCAATACTAGTTACTGTCCAAGGAGTCAGATTGATAGTTCTCTCTTTAAATTTGAGCCAGTTATCCAGACCAATAATGATGGTAGCTGCGACTATTGAGAGTGTAATTATAGGTTTCTTGAATCTTAAGTAGAACAAGAATAATTTAGCTTGAAGAGTTAATTTTTTCATAGGGTCAAAGATTGGGCAAACTCAAACATCGCGTTTTCTCCAGTATTCCCAATCCTCAAACCGAATCATCCACCAATCCACAGCTAGGACAATCAAAGTGAATTAGGCTCGGCGCTCCGCTGAGACTCCATCACATCCTTCACCATACTTAAAGCTTAGTTACTGCATATATACTACAATTGAAATAACTAACATAACTGCTTTTAATGTCGCTTTCTTCAGCACTCGAAACCAACTTTTACTTTAGATATTTCGGTGCTTTTGTTGTGCTTTCACCAAGCTGTTCGATCGCTTCAAAATGATTCTTCTGAGGTTGATATCTCGCTTTTAGGCGCACGAAATAACGTGGCATTTGTTGTCTTTTCTCAACATTAGGATCGTATTTGAAGGGTTCTTGGGGCGCGTCTGTCCAATCTACTGGAATATAATTTGTTTTTAATAGCTGCTTGGCTTTTTTGATTCCAACCCTTTCTACGGCTTGAGCTAAGCCTTGGCTGTAATTTCTCCATACTGCTACGACTGGACCATCATAAAAGTCAACATACTGCCAAAATCCTGACAGGTAAAACTCTCCTGCCGCTAAATCTTGGAAAATACCTTCTCTGGTTTCTTCTGTTTTGGCTATCGTTACCAAGTTAAAATCTACTCCGTATCCGTATGCGGTTTTGGTATGACTCAATCGTGGATAGACTAAAACTTTTTTCTGACTGTTGCCTTGTATTTTAATTTCTTCTACCAACGCTTTGTATTTTCTAGGTCGGGAAATAGCTGTAAATCCCAAACGATACTGTTGTCCGTCCAAAGTGATAATTAAGTTTTCCCCTTTGTCTAAGGCTATTTCACCTTGAATTACTCCTACGGCTTGGAAAATTAATGAATTTGAATTCTGAAGCGATGGAGAAACAGTTTTGGTTGTTTGGCTTACTTCAGCATTAAATAACTCTCTTAACTCCCTTTTGTTTGTTACAGCAGTTTTTAGCTTGACTCGATTCTTTTTCTGCCCTTTTTTCTTCTTTGGAGACGTTGAAGAGATTGAAGATAACTCGCTCACAGTTTACTCCGATAAAGTGTTTTTCTTACTCTATCGAATTTTTTCTTTAATGGCGATGTTAGTCATGCACGGGGAAATGATGACCGCATACCGCTCCGCATATAGCGACAATTGAAGATAAAGCGATCGCTACCAATCAATCAAGAGCAAATCTGCATAAAAAAATAGACCTGACGTAATAAGTAAATGTAAGCAAAACACACTAAATTTTATTCTGACAAGGTTTAAAACGATGAAAAAATCAACATTAGGTATTCTTACTGCTCTTATCGCTTTCGCTCCTCTAACTGCTTTCGCTCAAGACGCTCAGACTAGCATTCAAAACAATAAAAATTCGGCTGCTGCTGTCGGTACTGGTAACTTCATCCACCAAAACACCGACCAAACCAGTTACCAAAACCAATTAGACTTAGGTGGTTACGGTTACTCCACTCCCAATGCTCAAACTTCAGTACAATTAAACGCTAACGAAGCTGCTGCTATTGGAAACCATAATTACATCGACCAAAATGCAGACCAAACTAGCGTTCAAGACCAAGTTGATGTCAATCAATACCTTCCTTACGGCTACTAAACCAGCAGATTAAGGTTTTTTCGACCTCGTAACCAAGCTCCAGTCGCTCTCGATTGGGGCTATTTTTTGGTTTACAGCTCGAAATATTCTTCACTTCAAAAAAGAAATACTTACCTCTAAAGCCTTTTGGCTGTAGTGTGTTAAGCCGTTCCACTACTTGTATGTTACGGAACTGTAATAAATTAGTTAGACTGTGTTGAACTTAAACAACTTCCCTTGCAGAGTTACCGAATTCGGCTATCAGCTATCTGCTTTGTATCCTAGCTCTGTAGCACTATGATGTTACCTAGCAGCACATAGGATATGGATTCAAACGTCCCATTCGTCGGTAGGAATTAAACCTACATGAGTCTAGAGTTATTGTATTTTCTAGGTTCTAGATAATACCCTCAGCGTTCCTACAAGATGTAGTTAGACTGAAACGAGTCGCACTGAAGCTTCATACACAAAAGCTGACCTTACTTTGCGCCCAATGGCCCAACATCAAGCGATACAAGCAGCTAGAGAAAAACAACAAACTCCAGAATTCAAGAAACAATATGCCCTTCGTGCAGGAGTTGAGGGAACAATCTCTCAAGGCACTCGTACATTTGGGTTACGTCGATGTCGTTACCGAGGAGAAGCCAAAACTAGATTACAGAATATTATTACCGCAGCAGCCATTAACCTGCTTCGGGTTTGGGATTGGTGGTGTGGAAATTCAAGTTTTGGGACTGTTCCTTCACGATTTGCTGCATTAGCTCAGTCATGATACTTATTCGCGAATATTCATCGCGAACATCTTTCTTTTGTTAACTTCGCCAACAAAGTCGTTTGCTGTCGCAACGCCAAATTACTGGATCTTCTATCAAATATTTTCGCCTTGTTTATTATTTGCGACACAACCAATTTTACTCTCATTCTATCTACAACTGTAGAGCTAGAAAGGCAAACGAGCAGTAATCTGTTTGAACTTTAGAAATTTACTTTTGAATTGATCGCCAGAGGAAGTTGAAAAATGAAGGTACTGCCTTGACCCAATTCGCTGCGGACACTTAACTTAAAGGAATGCGCTCGCGCTATAGATTTTGCGATCGCCAACCCCAACCCCGAACCACCAGTGTTACGAGAGCGATCGCTCTGTACCCGATAGAAGCGATCGAAAATCTTTTTTTGATGTTCTGGGGCAATACCAATTCCCGTATCTTTAACTTTAATTAGAGCATCAGAGGCATCGCGCTCTAAAATAACCGTAACTCGACCATCGGAAGGGGTGTGTTGAATAGCATTGACGATCAAATTATAAACTAGGCGATATAACTGGTCGCAATCACCACTTACGTTTAGAGATTTTTTCACTCTAAATTCATTCGTCAGCGTTATTTGATTAGCGATCGCCAATGGTTCTAATTCCTCTACTAAATCACTAACCAAATCGTTTAAACAAAAAAGTTGACGGCGTAAAGGAATTGCTTTTCGATCCATCTGAGCTAACAATAGCAGATCTCCAACCAGTTGAATCAATCTTTTATTTTCTCGCTCGATCGTAGTTAAAATGTCTTTAGTTTCTTGTCGATCTAAATCGACTAACAGTGCTGATTCTAACGTTGCTTGCGTGGCAGCTAAAGGGGTTCTCAACTCATGAGCAGCATCTGCTGTAAACTGTTCTATTTGTTGATAGGAACGGTAAATCGGTTGCATTGCCAAACCAGCTAGCCACCAGCTAGCAAAACCTACGAGAATTAATGAAGTTGGTAATCCTAATAACAAAACCAATTTTACTCTACCGAGATAATCTTCAAAATCAGCAATGCTGCGTCCAACTTGAAAATATCCCCAATCTTCTCTGGTTTGAGTATGTAGCGAGAGAGAAATTTGGTGATAAATATTATTGGTGCGATTGCTAAGAGTTTGCCAGGATTCTGTGTTTAACGATTGGGGCAAACCTTCTGGATAATCTCCAGCAATAGCGATTAAACGTCCTGATGTATCTTACAAGCGAGCGTAGTAATTACCTCGCTCGACAGCAGAAAGAATATGAGGGGCTGTGGGGCGAATCGCATTCGCCCCTTTATAAGCCCCGTGACGTTGCGAGTTAAAACGATCGGTTATACAGCTAGTTCCAACCAAACAAAGATTTGGTAGTAATTTGCCGATAATTGGTTCGATTTTTCCTGGCTGCTTCAATTTTAGCTCCAGACTATCGTGCAGAGTTCCCGCTACAGATTCTAACTCGTTGTCGAGGGCTACCCAATGAGCGTGAGAGATAGCTTTGTAAACTCCCATTCCCAGCAGGCTCAAAATTAATCCCATTACTCCTGCATACCAGAGAGCTAGAGAAGTACGAGTATTATTAAACAGCTTATTTTGTCTCATCATTTGTTTAGGTTAAACCTATATCCCAAACCGCGTAAGGTTTCAATTAAATTAAAGCAAGAGACTGCTTCTAACTTACGTCTGAGTAAACGCACTTGAGCAGCGACGACATTGCTAAAAGATTCTGCATCCATTGACCAAAGTTGATTGCGAATCTGCTCGCTAGTGACAATTTGATTCGGACGTTTCATGAAATACTCTAGTAATTGAAACTCCTTATTGGTTAACAAAACCTTTTCCTTATCACCTTCTGGTGTCAAATGATAAACAGTCTGGCTGCCATAATTTAGGCTCAATTTTCCTAATTCTAAGTGTTGAGGCTGAATTTGGGGCGATCGTCTCTGTAATGCTCGCAAA
The DNA here is from genome assembly GCA_002368355.1 of Chondrocystis sp. NIES-4102. Taxonomy (NCBI): domain Bacteria; kingdom Bacillati; phylum Cyanobacteriota; class Cyanophyceae; order Chroococcales; family Chroococcaceae; genus Chondrocystis; species Chondrocystis sp. NIES-4102. The sequence continues at coordinate 6,542 of AP018284.1, forward strand.
CGTGCCAATAACTCTGCCATGCCAAAAGGTTTGATTAGATAATCGTCTGCACCCGCATCTAATCCAGTCACCTTATCCTCCATGCGATCTCTAGCGGTGAGCATTAAGACTGGTAAGGGATTATTTTTAGCACGCAACTTTTTAAGCAATTCGATTCCCGACAACCCAGGCACCAACCAATCGAAAATAGCTAAGGTGTATTGCGTCCAATTACTTTCTAGATAACTCCAAGCGTCATTACCATTTTTTACCCAATCGACTATGTATTTATGATGTTTTAAAGTGCGTTCGATCGCAGCACCTAAGTTTGGTTCATCTTCAACGAGGAGAATTCTCATTTTATTAGGTTAAATTTAGCTATAAATCGTTAATTGCTCTTCTTAGGGAGGTCAAAGAGCGATTGTAGTTCAAAATTGCTTTTACTCTATTACCAGCAGCGTTGGTCAATTCATTTTGTGCCGTGTTTACTTCTAACTGAGTAGTTGCACCTCGACGATAGCCAAAGCTAATCAACTCCAGTGCTTCTTGTGCTTGTTCTAGAGCAATAGTTGCCGTTTCAATATTCTTAGCATTCGCCATCAGATTTTTGTAAGCTTGTTCGATTTCTAAACGAATTTGGCTGCGGGTATCGGCAAAGAGAGTTTCGGCAATTTTAACGTTAGCATCTTCCTGTTTTGCTGCTGCTGATGCCGTTCCACCATCAAGGAAATTCCAGGCGACTCTAGCCCCTGCTGCATAGCCATCTGCACCTTTATTACTTAGTTCGCTTAATGCTTGATAATTGGCAAACAAACTTACAGTTGGTCTAATTTCAGCTAAAGCTATTTGTCGCTGTTGAGAGCTAATATTGCGCTGTATCGACTGCTGTTTTAATTCTGCTCGATTTTGAAAAGCTAGAATAATACTTTCTTCTAAAGAGCGATTCCATTGACCTGCTGTTTGTACTGGCTCGGCAGCAGCAACATCAATTGTTTCGGGCAAACCTAAAATTCTGGTTAGCTGATCGCTGGCTAAATCTAGATCGGTTTGAGCTTGAGTTAAGTCTTGTTCGGCATTTTTCAACTGCACTGAAGCCCTAATCGTATCTAGTTTACTTCCTGTTCCACCTTCTTCTAACAATTGGGCATCACGCAGACCGATTCGAGCGTTTTCCACGGCAGCTTGGTTGATTTTTACTTGTTCGTCGGCTTCCTGCAAATCGTAATAGGCGTTGGCAACCTCTAGTCTAGTTTGTTGGCGAATTCTTGCTAATTCTAACTGCTCGAATTTTACTTGTTCCTGAGCAGCATTAATTTGTGCCGATCTCTTGCCAAAAGTAAACAGGTTATAATTAGCTTCTACTGTACCGCTCAAAAAAGTAGGAGAAGCAGATTCTGGCTCGAAAATTATGTCTCCAGGTCTTTCTTGGTCGCCAACCTGTGTGAGTTCTCCGTTTACTCCGAAAGTTGGCAGTAAAGCTGCTTGAGCTTGTTGTAGAGCCGAACGCGATCGCTCTAAGGTTAAGGCAGCAATCTGTAAATCTCGATTATTTTGTGCTGCTAGTTCTAGTGCTTGTTTGAGACTAAGCGATCGCACTTGTTGAATTTTCACCTGATTAGGAGAAGTCGGAAGTTGTAGAGAATTATTGTTCTGCTGCTGTTCTTGAGAGTCAGCTTCCGAAGGAGATTTGCTTTGAGCAAAAACTGATTCTAATTGACTAAAACTAATTCCTACACCAACACCTATAATAATTAACTTTCGAGACAAAGACATAAACTTTCGAGCGACTATTGAAATGAAATTTTTTTAAGTTAAGAAAAGTAATTAAGTGCTTAAATTCCCCTCTAATTAGACAGATTGACATAATTAGATGAAATCGAGATGAAATTTCCACAAAATTAGACCCTAACTACAAGTTAGAGTCTGAAAACAATAATCGATAAGGATAATTTACTTTACTTTTTTCATAAGTAAATTTTAATTTGATGAGTAAGTACGAACTTCAGCCGTTCCGAGTGGAATTTCTGCTGTCAACCCTACTGGTTTGCTATAAACTCTATACAGCAAACTTTGATCGAAACCTGTAGTTCTAACACCACGTAAATTAACTTTTAGAACCGTATCAGGAGCAACTGCTTGAGCAAAAACTATAGTTGCTTTTCCGCTATCAACAGAAGCTTGAGCATCAATTTTTTGACCAGTTTCATCTGTTACTTCAATATCTTTAGAAAGATTTACTTTTTCTGGTAAATAGATCGAAAGCTCCGAAATAGGGGTTTTTTGAACATGAACTTTAAACTTATGAGTAGCGTTTTGAATACGAGCATTACTGGGAATTGCTGCACTATCAAAAAGATGGTTAGCATCAGGATAATCTGACTTTCCGCTTGCCCAAGCTGTAGCTGGTAAAGATATGGCAATTAAGGTAAATGCAACAGTAGAAATTAGTTTTTTCATGATTTGTTCTTCAAATAATTAACTTTATTGGTTCTTATTTATTAGTTTGACAAAGCTAAATGAAATCAAAGTGAAATTTCAGTTTTTTGATGTTTTTTAGCGTTGAAAATTACGAATTCGGGTAATGCCAAGGTCTAATTCTGTTTCAGTATCGGCAAGCTTTGTTTTGATTCGATAGCTCCAAGAGTTGCGATGAAGTCTTGAAAGAATTACTTTATTCATGTCAATTTCAATCTCGTTTGTTGACTTAAGTGGTTCAGTAAAATTAATAATTACTGCATCATCACCAACATTAGAGTTAGTTGCTATCTCTTTCCCAGATCGATCATGTACTGTAATATCATTTTTGACAGTGACTCCTGGAGATAAAATAACTTTTACTTGAGAAACAGCAGAACTAGTTTCAGGAATTTGAATTTTAAAGGTATGTCTCACATTTGACCATCTTGTTTGAGGAGATTGAGTAGAGCCTACAAGATAAGGAACGGTTGATTTTTCTCTAGTTGAATAGGCAAAAGTAGCAGAGCTTAAAACTGTAAAAGCAACAGTTGTAGCTATAGTAAAAATAAGTTGTTTTTTCATCTTGAGTCTTAAGAAGTAAAGATTTTTTAGTTTAGATTCACGTTTATTTTATGAATCTTTAGATCTACTAAATTGACTGATAAAAATGAAATCAAGATGAAATTTAGATTTTTTACCTAAAGATTTAATTTTTCTCTTAAGACTTACTTATTTGAAAATAGGGTTTTTTCTAAAAAAAAACCCGTTTTAATCTAATTGTTAAAAACGGGTTTGTTACAAAAGTGTAAAAAATATCAACTTAACTATTAATTAAACTATTAGTTTTAGATATATATTAGCTTTCATGGAAAGTTAATTCAAAAAGTAACAATTATAACTCTGGCATTGCCATTGAATTATCTTGAGAGCCGACATTTTTAGCTAAGAAAATATCATTGCTGAAAACTAAAACGACCGTTTACGTTTTCTCCACTAGCATCTGCGGTTATTTTAACTTGATATTGACCAGTTGTCGTACCAGGAAATAAAACCGTGTAATGTTTTCCTTCAGTATCATAAGTGAGATTTAGACTTTGTTGTTTGCCATCAGGTGATTGAACTAGAGCCGTTACTTTCGCATTAGTCACGGCTTCGTGAGTATCACCTTTTTGTAAGTACAAGTCTAAGTGAGTTCCATTTTCCTCTTTCTCAGGTACAAATTCTAAATGATAAGGACCTGATTCGACTACTTGTCCTCCAAGAGATTCACCACTATCATCTTTATTACTATTGGCAATAATTGAAGTATCAACTTGGGATAAAGAATTTGTAGAAGAGTTATTTAAATCTTTACCTTGAGCGCTCACGGGGTGACAAGGAACTCAAAAGCAAGATAAACAGCTAAATATAGCAGTGAAATGGTAAGAAAAAGAGGTCAAACCAATTGAGAAAGACCTCTAATCAAAAATGTTGCCAGAATTTTATCACAAATGTCTATCACAATTATTAACTTCAAGGCAGTATGCGACCCTGAGAATAATCGTCTTAATATTACAAAGCTACAGAACAATTCAACAGCTCGATTGGTCAAGGCGGGGAAACCCCGCCGACCCTCTCGCTCAAATAGAGAAACTAGCATCTATCTTACCGATACCAATCAAATATCAAAGTCGTCGTCGCCATATTCAACGATTTTTGATTTTGCCACAGTTAACAACTAAATGTATTTGGTTTCCCATTATTAAAAAATGGCTCAAAATCAATCAAACCAGCAAGAAAGTTTGCTACCTAGCTATCGATAGAACAAGGTGGCAAGAGCGCAATTTATTTGTAGCCAGCTTAATTAAAAACAAAAGAGGTATTCCCTTAAATTGGATGTTGCTCTCTAAGAAAGGAAATAGTAATATTGCCGAGCAAAAAAGATTACTGAAATCAACTTTGAGGTTGTTAAAAGGATATCAAGTAATCGTAATTGGAGATAGAGAGTTTGGTAATATTAATCTAGCAGATTGGCTGTCAAAGGAAGGATGTAATTACGTTTTAAGAACTAAAAGCAATAAATATATTCAACAAAAAGGAGAAGCTTATCGGCAATTATCATCTTTAGGATTAAAGCCAGGAAAATCCTTCTATCTTAAGCAAGTTAAATTTACCAAACAACTAGGTATGACGAGAGTAAATCTTGCTTTTTATTGGCGTAGAACAACCTCAGATAAAAGAAAAAATGAAGGATGGTATTTGGTTAATAATTTGTCAGGTTTAAAACCCACAATATCTGCCTATAAAAAACGAATGGGAATCGAAGCTATGTTGAAAGATTGTCCTAAAGGACTAGCTTCGCGTCGTAAATCAGGGGGTTATAATCTGGAAAAATGCCAAGGCAATGAACAGCGTTTATTATCGCTAATTTTACTCATAGCGATCGCTTACACTTGTGCAGTAAATAAAGGACAAAATATTGCCTTCAAAGGAGTCAAAGAATACGTCTGTCGTTTGCCAGAAAACTTCAGAAAAGAGAAAAGACACAGCAATTTTTGGATAGGTTTATATGGAAATTTGTGGGTGGAAAATTTTCAAATGTGTAATGATTGGATTGAACAATTAATGATACTTACTCCCAACAAGCTACCTTTTTATCAACAGGGTATGAGAGCTAAAAAGCTTATCCTCTCATCCCTTTGAGTGTGTTGTCACCCCGTGAGCCTTGAGCGACGTTACTATAGACTAATGAAATTCCGAAAATAGTTAAACTAATTAAAATTAATCTAGATAATTTCAAGTTACTTCCTCTTTGTTTAAAAGAATTACATTTATAATTAACTCTACTTAGAATGACATTCTAAGATGAAATAAAGATGAAATTCTGGCAGAAGTTTTATCATTTGCGCGAAAATATATAATTGCGTTAGCGAAGCTTCTGGGTTAGAATGCAACCAGAATTTTTAGATTTTAATTACCTCCGAAATTACCTTGCCATCTTCAACGACCGACGTATTTGGCTTGGGTATCAAGAACTTGCCAAACTTAGCGTACAAGGCGGGTAAGACTAACAAAGTTAATGCAGTAGAAGTAACCAACCCTCCCAGCACCACGACAGCTAGAGGTTGCAAAATTTCTTTCCCCGCACCCGTGCCGATAACCAACGGAATCATTCCCAAAGCAGAAGTCAATGCTGTCATCAAAATAGCTACTAAACGTTCCATAGAACCCTCAAAAATGACCTGCCGTAAAGGCATTCCCCCTGCTAGTTTATTGTTATAGTTATCCACCAGCAGCAATCCGTTGCGTGTTGCCACTCCGAATAAAGTGATAAATCCCACCAGCGAGGCTACAGAGATTATTCCCCCTCCTATGGCAATAGAAAATATCCCTCCTACTAATGCCAGAGGCAGGTTAATCATAATCATCAGCATAGCTCTCACAGATTTTACAGCGAAATACATTAAAACTGCGATTACGATAAGTGCTAGTCCCCCATAGATTAATAAATTCTGACTTGCTCGTTGTTCCGATTCAAATTGACCGCCGTATTGAATAAAATAGCCTGTAGGCAACTGCACCGACTGACGTACCTGCTCTTGAATTTCGTCTACGACTGAACCTAAGTCTCGACCCGATACATTGGCAGAAACAACGATTAAACGAGAAACATTTTCTCGATTAATTGTGTTAGGTCCCGTTCCATAATCAATGTTGGCAACTTGAGCGAGGGGAATTTTTTGACCTGTAGGTGTATCGATTAATAAATTACGAATTACGTCTAAGTTGTTGCGAGCTTCTTCACGCAACCAAACCACCAAGTCAAACAGTTGCTGTTCTTGGAGAACTTGAGAGACGACTGTTCCATTGAGTGCTGTTTCCACCATCTCAGCTAGATTACCGACGCTTAATCCGTAGCGTGCAGCTGCTTCTCGGTTAAATTGAATTTGTATCTGTTTAATAGGTACTTGGGGTTCAAGTTGTAAATCTACCAGCCCCTCAATATCTTGTACAGCTTCTTCTACCTCAGAACCCAAACGGCGTAATTCTTTCAAATCAGGACCAAAAACTTTAATTGCGATCGCACTTCTGACTCCAGACAATACTTCATCCATGCGGTGGGAAATAAATCCGCCAATGTTAGGAGCGACTCCAGGAATTCTCGCAAATTCCTCTCGTAACTTGTCAATACTTCCTTCTCTATCTTTCAATCCCTCTTCGCTCAATTCTACATCTAAATGACCCAGGTTCACTCCGCCTGCATCAGCATCCCCTGAGGCGCGTCCAGCCCTTAACTGTACAGTTTTGAATCGCTTATCTTCTTTGAGGGCATCCTGCATTACTATTCCAGCCTGATTTGTCGCTTCCAAAGAACTTCCTGGATAAAGCAGCATCGTATTCACCAATGATGGTTCTTGAAATTCTGGTAAAAATACCCGTCCTAAACTTGGCAGAATTGCTAAAGAAGCGACTAAAGAAGCTCCTGCCACTACTAAAATAATGTTGGGTGAACGGGTAGCAAAATTAAGCAGAGGTCGATAAATTCGTTGCGACAAGGCACTAACCCAAGTATCATCCGATGGCAAAGGTCGTTTAGTTAGCAAAATCGCGCATAGTGCTGGAGATAGGGTCATTGCCACAAGGGTAGAAGCAAAAATCGATACTAAGTAAGCAACACCCATTGGCGTAAAAATGCGACCTTCTACTCCCGTCAGGAAAAAAATCGGGGCAAAGACAACCGCAATAATGACTGTGGAAAAAATAACGCTGACTCGTACTTCTACTGAGGTATCGTAAACCACTTGGAAAGGATGCACGGGATTTTCTGCCAACTGATTCTTTCGCAAACCCCGATAAGCATTTTCCATATCGACAATCGAGTCATCTACTACCGAACCAATTGCCACTGCTAAACCACCTAAAGTCATGGTATTAATCCCCTGACCGAACCAGCTTAAAATCAGCATTCCAATCAGAACCGATAAAGGAATTGCGCTGAGGGTAATAATGGCAGTGCGCCAGTTCATCAAAAATAATAACAGGATAATCGAAACAATAATAATTCCGTCACGCAGAGAACCAGTAACGTTTTCGATTGCAAATTCAATAAAATTTTCCTGACGAAAAGTTTCCGTTACTGTTACATCTTTGGGCAGTCCAGCTTTGACCTCTTCCATCGCCATTTCAATCTCTTTAGTAACGGTGGGAGTATCGTATTGAGGTTGTTTATTAATCATCACAACAATAGCTGACTGACCATTTAAACTGCCATCCCCGCGCTTTAAAGCAGCTCCAATTTTCACGTCTGCTATATCTTTAAGTAACACGGGTGTGCCATTACGAGCGGTTATCGCCGAATTTACCAGTTGCTCGATTGACTCAATGCGTCCCATGCCACGAATAATAATTTCTTGGTCGGGATTAATCAAAAAACCGCCTGCTGCATTAACATTAGCTCCTCTAGCTGCTGTGGTTACTTCATCTAAGGTAATATTAAAAGCTTTTAACTTGGCTGGATCGACCAATACCTGATATTGGCGCACATCTCCCCCATAGGCAATGACTTGAGAAATCCCTGGTATAGCTAGCAATCGATTAGTTACATCGCGATCGATTAAGCGACGTACTTCCATCAGTGGAGTCTTTTGAGCCGTAAAGGCGTACTGAACGACTGTACCAATCGGAGAAGAAATAGGGGAAATTTGCGGATTTTCAACGCCTTCTGGTAATTTTTGCACTATCTGTTGCAATCGTTCTGTTACCAACTGACGTGCTTGATAAATATTTGTCCCCCACTTGAAGATTACTTTGACCACGGAAATGCCCACCGCAGAGGAAGAACGCACTGTTTCTACACCAGGCGTACCATTGACCGCACTTTCAATCGGCAGAGTAATTAGCGATTCAACCTCTTCGGGAGCGAGTCCTGGGGCTTCCGTTTGGATTTCTACCTGTGGAGGAGCAAAGTCAGGAAAAACATCTAGTGGCATTTTGGTGAGATTATAAGAACCCCAGATTGTGACGACAATAGCTCCTATAACTACCAGCCAGCGTTGGATTATCGACCATTTGAGAATAGAGTTGAGCATGAAAAATTTAATTTACGACTGACTCTACTTAGAATGACATTCCAAGATGAAATGAAGATGAAATTCTAACTGAAGTTTGATTGTTGGCGCGAAAATACTTAATCTTGTTGTTTAAAATTCGCTCTTGTTTCTGCACAAAGTTTTATAAAAAAATTTGTTCGCGAAAAAGCCTAACATCCGCTAGCTTTACAGTTATTAAGAGATTTAATTAACTAATTTATCAAATTTAGATTAAAAAACGGCACGAAATTTCATTTTGATTTCATCGGCGACTGAAACAATAAGAATTTAGATATAGTCAAATACAATCCAATCGATCTGATGTTTATGAGAATAATTCAAACTAGCAAGTTTTTATTTTTTGTAATTATTATAAGTATTTTAAGTATTGATGTATTAGCAGCCCAAAACATTACTCTTAATTATAAAAATTTTTCATTAGAGAGTAATACAATCTTAGCAAAAAAACATTTGCCTCAAACAAATACTAAATTTACTCTCAAAAATTATTTAATTAGACATTAAGGACTTAATAGTTTAGATGTTATTATTCAATATAGTTCTTTCTTAGAAAAAACTAGTTTAATTTCTTATAAAAAAAATATATCTAAACAAGTACAATCTTTACTGCAAAGTTATCCTAATAAAATTAATTATTGGGAAATAGTCAACTACTATTTAACTCAGAAAATTATCCAACAAAATCCTGAATTATCTTCAGTAACTATTACTTTGGCAGTTTATCCTAACCAAGAATACTCTTATCATCGCTCAACCACTGTAACTCAAACTTACAATGGTGAAACAAAAGAATCTTGGCATTTTAATTTTCCTGTAAATTTTATACAAAAAAGTCAAGATTCGCTAATGCAAATTGATGTGTATTATACTTATAAAAATAATTTTTCTTCCATTAATTATCCCGACTTTATTCCGATTTACCAGCAAATTAAAAACTTTATCGAGACTCGTGCTATTACTAAAGAAGAATCTTGGACAAATATAGAGCAGCAGTTAAAAACAACCTTACTTCAGCAAAGTCCAATGTTTTCTTCTTTATCTATTGAGTCAAAAAAGTTAAATTAAATATTTAGAAAAAATTAGTAAGTAGACAAACATAATTAAACTAAATCATGTTTAAAATTGTTAAATAAATTACAACTTTTCAACTTCTAATTCTCAAAGTTAACTTTTATTCACTCTACTTACTTAAACACATGTAAGAATTCAGGTACTAAATTGAGGGATTAAAGAAGGGCGATCAATAACACCGATGTTTGCCAGTAAGGCTTGTGTAAAAAAATCCATTACAGAGCGGTGCTGAAAACGACAGGTTTGAATGACACTCAGTAAATTAGCAGTGTCTCGAAATCGCGCCATACTGCTTGAACCACCACTAACTTTACGGCGCGTTTTGGGTAAGAAGATTCTGTGCGACTCGTTTCAGCCTAACTACAATTTGTAGGAACGCTGAGGGTATTATCTAGAACCTAGAAAATACAATAACTCTAAATTCATGTAGGTTAAATTCCTACCGACGAATGAGACGTTTGATTCCATATCCTATGTGCTGCTGAGTAACATCGCCCGTGGTGCAAAGCTAGGATAAAAGCGGATAGCTAATAGCCGAATTTGGTAACTCTGCAAGGGAAGTTGTTTATGTTCAACATGGTCAGACAATTTAACTCAGGTAACTCGATTTTAGGTTGTCTTGAGCTTAACAAATAAAGTTAAGTCTAACTAATCGTAATCTTCGTCACTTACAAATAGTGGAACGGCTTAATACACTATAGCCAAAAGGCTACGGAGGTTTTTTGTATTTCTTTTCTAGAATCTAAGAAATATCTCATCATAATACCTCTCGGAGTAAAGATTAGGGACTAAGAACAACGTGAAATGAGTTTAGGGAACGAGATAACCCCATATTTCTATCAAGACATAATTCTTGATCAACCAGATGTGAAGCGTATGAAATATGGGAGTAGGATGCTGTAAAAAGCCAATGCTTAACCTGAATTAACAGGTAATGCCTGACAGGGATGGATGTAATATCCGAGATATGCGCTCCGTACAGCCCTGAGTTTGACTAGGCACTAAGTAGTTCTTTATATGCCTAATACACTTATCTTTGATAGAGTGTGGGATTTAAAGGAACGAATAATTGTACCGAAAGAACCAGGAGGAGCCGTGTGCGGTGAAAGTCGCAAGCACGGTTTTGAATGGGAGGGTCAGAGGGCGACCTCTGGCTCGACCCCTAACTACCCAAAAGCCGCCTTACGTTTAGTGACTGCTAATCTTAAAGCGCGTTCGGCTAAGTTGTTATCAGGAGTAATTTCAGGATGGTCTAGAAAGTACCACCATTGGTCTGCTTTTAGTTTCAAATTCCGTAATAACTTACCTGCCTCATAACCTGCTTTTTCACTCCATTTGCTCAAAGTTAAATTAATTTGAGTTTTTAACTGTGCAGCAGAATCAAGATATTGAGAGAGATGATTATTTTCGCGCCATAGCCGATGTTGTTGAAAAGCAGAATCCACAATTTCTGTCAAAACTAATCCAATTGATTCATTATCCATTCCTGGTGTTTTGATGAGTCTTTGACAGTGACGGCGTAGATGAGCCTGACATTTTTGTTGAGCAGCCACAGGATAACCATTGTAGACATATGCGGAGCGGTATCCTTTAGGACTAAAATCGTCGGAAATAATCACCCCTGAATACTGTGCGCCTAATTGCTCTTCTATTTCGGTTCTCGAACGAGTATCTCCTGCACGAAACAAGCAAAAGTTAGGATGAGCAAAGACCCAGAGCCATTCTTTTAATCCCTTTACTGACCAAGGTGTTTCATCAATATTTAAGGTTGGATGATTTGAGTTAATCCATTCTGACAATTCGGTGATACTAGGCTTAATAGCTGCTGAGATTCTTTGGTTGCTGGCAACTAAAGTTCCTAATCCCACTTCAATTCGACCTAACTCCCACAATAGTTCTTGCTGCTTTTTATAGGGTAGATGCCCATAGTTTCCTAGCCATCCTAATAATCCCTGCAACTTAATTCCTAAGTCTTGTCCTGGTACAATCTGATCAGACCATTGGGGCGATGTTACTTCTCCGCAACACTGACATAGAGAGTGATGACGTTGATACTCAACTATTTCTATTGGTCTTTCTACTAATACTGCTGCTGAAAATGTTTCAACCTTGATTGATTGAGCTTCGGATAACCGTTCTCCACAACTCAAACACTTTTCTGCTTGGAGTACTTCATAACGATCTACTCGCCCAAATCCTTTCCTGGTTTTCCCTTGATGTCCTAATTGTCCCCCTGGATTTTTCTGTGTTTTTTTCTTGGATGACTTATCCCTTTTTTCTGGTTTGATGAGTAAATCCGATGATGGAGGTTTAGAAGATAGTAAACTTGTCTAGATTTCTGCTTATTTTTAGTTTTTCTATCTCTATCTTGAACTCTTCGATAATTTTTTGTTGAGCCAATATTATTTCTACCAGTTCTTTTTTTGACAACTGGTTTAGCTGCTCTTGATTGTTAAACTCTGGTTTTTGGCTCATCTTATCGTTAACATTACCCAGTTTTCTTCTCTCTTGCAACTATTTATCTCTTTTTGATACCTGAATACTTACAAACACATCAAGATCAAAGCAATAACCGATGATTAAAAATGGCTACAAATACCATAGTTTAGGCAAAATAAGAGAAAAAACAAATGCTTGCTCTTTCATTAGTAACTTTATTAGTCGCAGCGATCGCTTTATACATTAGTTATAAAATCCAAGATGATGTATTTAGGGCTGCAACACGATTTACGTCGTTAACGTTTTCTTTGGTGACGTTATTTTGCGCTCCTTGGATCTTAAAATTATGTTTGGTGATTATTCCTTTAGTAATTGCTAGCATCGTTTCTTGGTCAACTGAAAATGTTTAAACTTTAATTAAATTCGTTAATAAAAGCTAGTAAAGAAAATAATTAACAAATTAGGAGTATAGGCTGTTCATGTTCAAAAAAATACTGTTTTTCCTGGGAGTTTTCTCCTTAGTTGCGTCGCTCGTTGTTCTTAGTTCGCGTTTTGGCTATACTCAACCTCAACGATCAAATCTTTCGCCTTATGCAACGCAACTCGATAGTCCAATTCGCGGATTAACTACTCTTGAAGTCAATGATCTACTTAACGGACGAGGTGCGGGTTACGCACGTATGGCAGAATTGAATGGTTATCCAGGCCCTCGTCATATCCTCGATCTAAATCGAGAACTAAAGCTATCTTCTAATCAGATTCTCCAAATCGAGACTGTGTTTAAGCAAATGCAAACGGATGCTAAAGGAGTTGGACAACAAATTGTTAATCTCGAAAAACAACTTAGTACTGCTTTTGCCAGTGATAAGATTAATGAAACCGAGATGCAAACAAATATAGAAGAGTTAGGCAAGCTGTATAGTCAGTTTCGTGCGATTCATTTGATGGCTCATCTTCAAATTAAGCCTCTGCTTAAGCCAGAACAAATTGATGACTACAATAAGCTTAGAGGGTACAGTAGTATTTCGGAACAGTCAAAACCAATTCATCAGCAACGTCATCACTAATTTTAGTTACAGAATAACTATTAAAAACTATGATTCAAATGCTATTTTCGTAGCTCGATCAATATTAATAAAATCGCTTAGCACGCCTAAATAAAATTGAGATGAAATGCTTGTATGGCAAAGGAATGAAATCTAGATTAAGCCAGAAGAGAGAGGGATCGATACTGCTATTTGATTAGTGTAAACACAGACAACATGAAAACTGCATCATGTGTGTTTATTACTTTAATTAATAGGAGTTAAATCATGACAGCAACTCATCAATCCCAACTTGAAACTTGTATTCAAGCTTGTTTCGATTGCCTGCGCGATTGTGAAAATTGTGCCACTGCCTGTTTAGACAGTGATATGGTACAAATGATGGCTCAATGTATCAAACTGTGTCGGGACTGTGCTGATACTTGCGACATCTGCGCTCGCTTTATGTCTCGTAATTCCGACCTTCACGCCCAATTGTGCGGAGTTTGTGCAGAAGCATGCGATCGCTGTGCGGCTGAATGTGAAAAACACGACCACGAACACTGTAAACGTTGTGCTGCATCCTGTCGTCGCTGTGCTGAGTCTTGCCGACAAATGGCAGCAGCAATGGCATAATCCTCGTTTTTATGTTTTTGAGCGAGTAAAAATAATTAAGTCGGAGCGTCATGCTAATTACTTTAATATTGGCTTTATTCATTCTGGCGTTCCGACTTTATCCTCTTTGATTAACAAGCTACTTATAAATTATAAATAGGAGAAAAAATGGCTAAAGTTGGTTTATTTTACGGTACTCAAACTAGTAACACTCAAACCGAAGCTGAGACAATCCAAAAAGAATTTGGTGGCGATAGTGTTGTAGATTTAATCGATATTTCTAGAGCAGAAGCAAGTAATTTTAACACATACGACTACATAATTATTGGTTGTCCAACTTGGAATGTTGGCGAACTGCAAGATGACTGGGATAACTATTACGAGGAGTTAGATAACATTGATTTAACTGGTAAAAAAGTGGCTTATTTTGGTGCAGGAGACCAGGTAGGCTATCCCGATACTTTTCAGGATGCAATAGGTATTTTAGAAGAGAAAATTTCAGAACTCGGTGGCGAAACTGTTGGTTATTGGTCTACAGAGGGTTATGAGTTTAGTGATTCTAAAGCCCTCCGCGATAGCAAATTTGTCGGTCTTGCTCTTGATGAAGATAATCAATCCGATTTAACCGAGGAACGAATCAAAGCCTGGGTTGCCCAACTAAAGCAAGAGTTGGGGATATAGAAATAAGAAGTATAGATTGGCTAACCTTTGGGTCAATTATTTTAATTGCTAGCGATGTTTTTTGGCAATACAGTTTAAATAGCGATCGCATACATACAAAAATGAAATTTGGATGAAATTCCTATAGTTCTTTAGAAACAAATTTTAATTGCACCATTGGGTAGATGCAATCACCTATGCCACTTTTTAAAGTGAAGCTGAAGCAGCAAAATCGCTATCAATAGAAATAAGTCACAGGGTCAAAAAAAATTTGCCATTTACAGTCTCGTTACTTTTAGTAAGGCTTGAATCTCTAAACCAATAAGAAAAAATCCAACATGAAGTCTACACACAATACTGACTCTAAATCTGACATGAAATCTCAATCAAGCATGAAGCCTTATCTTACCTTGCTGATTGCACTGTCAATCTCTTATGTCGTGATGTTCGCTATCATGTATTCGCGAGTCAACGAGTTTAGCAACCTGTTCCTCAGCTTAAACCAGGTATACATGGCAGGGCTAATGATCTCGGCAATGCTGATCATCATGCTGGTGACTATGGGAGTAATGTTCAAAAACAAAACGCTGAACATCGTACTTCTGGCGTTGGGAACGTTACTAGTACTAATGTTCTGGACTTTGGTTCGGACACAAGCAGGAGTAGGAAACCAGCAATTTTTACGCTCAATGATTCCCCACCATGCTGCTGCTATTCTCGTCTGTCAACAGTCAGCGATAACAAACCCACGCATTGAGGAGCTATGCACGGAGATTGTTCGGACACAGAAGGAAGAAATCCGAATTATGAAAGAATTGATGGAGTAGCCTCAGCCGAAATTAGTTGCAGAAATATCTCGAATCTCGTTATAAGTAAAGCTACCAAAACTTACAGAGATAGTTGAGCAAGATAAAACAAATTGACTCAAGATATCTAGCTCAAAGATGAACCAAATGCAGCATCAAGACATGATGGAAGAAGAAATGATGTCAGCATTGCAAAATGCTGATGATTTTGATCGTGAATTTTTAAATCAAATGATTCGTCATCATAGCGTGGCATCAATGATGGCTGGAATGGTTGTTAACAGTGCCGAACACCAAGAAATTCGCCAATTAGCTCAAACAATCGTTAGAGATCAAAATGAGGAAATTGCCCAAATGAGGCAAATGCTAGCTCAAGCGAAAAAATAAAAAATAACCAGCTTTTGAAATTCTTGTTTACCAGTGCAAATTTAAATCAAAAGCGATTTCTTCAACTTGTCTCGTAATTGTTTTATCACCTTCACAGCTATCTCCAACTCTACGGCATCGATTAAATCCGTTTTGTGTGGCGATCGATTTAAGTTAATTGTTTGCTATCTGTTTGATAAAATCTGACTCGATAGTTAAAGGACTTTCGGTAAACCCTCTATTCACAAAAGATTCCAAAGTATCAGCAGCTAAGTTGGGCAAAGAGATACTAGTAGATATTTCTGTATAACCATTTGTATTTAATTGATAGAAAACAATTTTATGATCTTTCCACAACCATACTTCTTTAATGCCAATAGATTGATACTTTTTAAGATCGTCAATCCCACCGCTAGAAAAAATGACTTCGATCGCTAAATCTGGAAGATCTTTATCTGTACCGAAAGCAAAGCTAACATCTGGCTCTTTTCCCGCGTCAGGTTTATTGCTCAACCTGGTCGATCTCATGGGAAAATAAAGCAAGTTTAATTTTCTACAATAAGCGATGATGAGAATAGAAATTGTGGCAGCAATTCTTTCGTGATTTTTGCTGGGAGACACTAAAGTAATTACTCCGTTAAAATAGGAAACTCGATAACCTAAGTATTCTTCTGAATCAAATTTCTCATACTCAGCCCAAGTCATTCCTGCCCAACTCAGCGTTTGATCTTGACCGTGGAGAATTTCTGCATTTATGGGTAATTGAATATTGATTAACAAAGTGCTGATTTTCCTGTAAGTTAATCCATATAGAAGTTTATCCTAACATTAACCTGACTGCTTTACCCTGAAGAAACTACATTTGTTTGGCTAATTCGCCTATTTTGATTAATTGTTCTTGTAAAGCTTTAACTTCGGTTTGTGTCATATTTTTTACCAAAATATGAATAATAGTCTTGACTCTATAGTTAGCTGTAGACCCTACACTGAATACAGTTCTTTAGGCGATATTTAGTCTCGATTCGCTCGTTCCATGCAAATTTTCGCCACTTTAATTAAATAAATAGGAGATTTAATCATGTTTCAAAAATTATCTGCTCAACCCGCTTTAAAAGCTGCTAGTGTAGCTGTTGCGGTTCTCATGCTGACTGCTGGTGCTAGTTTGGCTCAAGATCGACAGCCAGAGCGCAATACCGACCAAAACAGCCCATGTGGTTGTTGTAAACAGATGAACCAAATGCAGCACTCTAGCTGAATGGCAGTTAGTAGAAAATTATCGGTTAAAAACTAAACATAATAGCGATCGCTTTTTTTCTAAAAAACTCGCTCGAGGCGATCGCTTTCGAGCGATAATAACTAACTGGCGATTATCCACTTGCCAATATTACTAATCAATCAAAAGCTAGAAAAACTCTTAGTTTGGTTTTTGGAACTCTTCGCGTTCTTCGGCAGAATCAACCGAGGAAGACAAAGTTGAAGTTGGGTGATGATTGTTCAGATAGATTTCTGTTTCATAGGACGTTGCTTTATCTTCTTTGCGCGATCGATGGCGGCGACTAGTAAAATAACCACCTGCTAAGAAAGCACTCACACCAATTACGCCTCCTCCTGTTGCACCTAGCAACCACAAAGGGAGTTGCTCTTCTGAAGTAGTGCTGCTAGATTGACTTTCTTGAGAGTTTTTCGATTCGTCAGCCCCTCCGTCTGGCTTGGTTGCTGCTTCTTCTTTACCGCCTCCTCGCAGAGACTGGGCGTAAAGTTGCGGCGCACTTTGAGTGACTATTAAATCGCCTTCAAACAAGCCAGTTTTGATTTCAACCAAATCTCCAGAAGTTTGACCGAGAGTAACTTCGACAGATTGAAAAGAATCGCCGTTCTGCAAATAAACTAGTTTTTTACCTTCTGCATCAACTATTGCCGAATTGGGAATGACTATAGCTGTTGTGTTTGCTTGACTGGTCATTACTTCTAATTCGGCAAACATTCCTGGTTTGAGAGTACCATTGATATTGCTTAATTGGGCTTTAACTGGGACAACGCGGGTTTCTCCTTCGACTATCGAACCAATTACCGCAATTTTTCCAATAAAAGTGCGATCGCTTACGGATGCTACTTTGGCTCTGACTTGTTGACCGTTTTTAATTTTATCTAAATCTTGTTCGTAAATATTAGCCGTGGCAAATACGGTGGTGTCATCGATAATTGTCATCAACTTACCTCCCGCATCCTCAAAGGCTTGACCTAAAGTAACTTCGCGATCGCTAACTCGACCAGAAATAGGTGCTGTTATTATTGCCAGTCCTCGCTCGTTTGCTTCTGTACCCAGTTGTTGCAGTCGAGTTTGATAAGTAGTATCGCTCAATCGGAGAAGAGAATTAGCTGCTTCAAGAGACGATTGAGAGCGTTTGAGTTGGTTTTGAGCCGCCAAAACTTCTCTTTGACTCGAAGCTGTGGTAAGTTGGGCTTTGGTTTCTGCAAGCTTGGCTTGAGATTCGAGCATTTGCCGACGGGGAATAACTCCTTTGTTTGCTAGTTCTCGATCGCGATCGTATTGTTCTTGTGCTACTGCTACTTGGGTTTGCGCTTGTTGTAATTCGGCTTTGGCAATTTCAACTTGACGTTGATAGTTTTGTTGGGCTAAATCTAAATCGGCTTGAGCTTGTTGTAATTCGGCTTTGGCTTGAGCTTGTTTTTCTTGGGAACTGACGCGCAACTCAATTAGATCAGGACTGGCAATTACTGCTACAGGCTGTCCTGCTTCTACATAGGTGCCTGGTTCTACTAACAACTCGTTTACTTTTCCAGGAATTGGGGATGTAACTTCTACTTGTTGGCTGGGTAGAGCTTCAATTTGTCCAGTCGTTTTAATGCTAATGTCAAGACGTTGACTGGTAACTGGTTTGACTTTTATTCCCAAACTTTTGGCGGTTTGATCGTCAACTTGGATCGAATCTGAAGCTTCTTGTTGAGAATCTCCGCCCTGAAATTCGTCCCCATGTCCGGCGTGAGCCAGAACAGCAGTAGGAGCGGTTATTAAAATTAAACTCAAGATTACTCCAGTACTACGGGTGAGAGAATTAGGCAAGCGAAACAGATAACGAGTAATGGTCATAGTCAAGATCCTTAAGTGATGAGCGAACGGGTTAACATTGGCGAGCGCAAAAATATTTGTATTATATGTATTGAGTTTTTTGTAGTTTAGATATATGGTAATTACTAAAAAAGTTTTTAACTAGCCAAAAAACACTGCTTTATTGACTAGTTTTTCACAGCTATATGAAATAAAGATGAAATTTGAATAAGGGATTTTAGAAATTATCTATAAGATATATTGGTACATTACCGATAGGCAGCTAGAATTGAGTTGTGAAACTCCTGCCGTCAAAATTTGTGATTAAAACCAAACCAAGTGATATTTGTCAAGTTCCATGTTTCAACATAGAGTTAGTCACTCAGGTTAATGAAGCATTGCCAGAGGATGACCTCTTAGAAAACGCTCAGATTCTTTTTGGTGCTTTAGCAGACAAATCACGCTTAAAGATTCTTCATGCTCTTAGCGACGGTAAAGAGCTTTGTGTCTGTGACGTAGCTTCCCTGCTAGAAGTCAAAATCGCGTCTGCCTCTCATCACCTGCGAAAACTGCGCGATCTTAAAATTCTAAAGTACAGAAACGATGGCAAGCTAGCATACTACTCTCTAAAAGACCAGCGTGTAGCTAATATTCTTCGCCATGCCTTAAAGCAACTCATCGAGTAAAACATTCTAACGTTGGTTTGAGTGTAGATTCTTTTCTGATAATATTCTAATATTAATTTGAATGTTTGAGTGATAAGTAAGCGATGAGTGACAATTGTTGCCAAAAAAAGGGTTGTGAGCTATCGAAACTGAAAAAACAGCAAGCTAAGGTACTTTGGATGGTGCTATTCATTAATCTAGGAATGTTCGTTATCGAATTTGGTATGGGAATTCGAGCTGATTCTTTGTCTTTAACTGGAGACTCACTTGATATGCTGGGCGATGCGTTGGTTTATGCAAGCAGTTTGTATCGTTATTAACAAAGGCAGTAAAGCCCAGGCTGGGGCCGCATTTCTCAAAGGAACGATCATGTTTCTGTTTGCGATTGCAGTCTTTGGGCGAGCAAGCTATCAAATATTTGCAGGTGCAAACCCAGAAGCAACTATCATGAGTACGATTGGAGTTGTGGCGTTACTTGCCAATTTACTCTGTTTGCTGCTGTTGACCAGACACAGGAAAGATAATTTAAATATGTCTTCTGTGTGGTTGTGTTCACGAAATGACATCATTGCAAATACGTCCGTTCTTGTAGCGGCAGGGTTAGTTTTTCTGACGCATTCTGTACTACCAGATCTAGCTATAGGTTTTTTATTGACGTTCGTTTTTGCAAAATCGGCAAGCAAAGTACTTTCGCAGTCCTGGAGAGAAATGCAGCAAACATAGATAAACTGGGTTGATGTTTATCTAACAACTTATCCGTATCTCTTTTATTTCAAAAGCGATCGCCAGCTTTTATTGTTTGTACCAATCCTTACGCCATTGTTTCATCTGCTCGATTTCTTGCTGTTGAGAACTCAAAATATCTTGAGATAGTTTCTTCATCTCAAGACGCTTGGTTTTACTCAAAGCATCTTTTGCCATGACCAGCGCACCTTCATGATGAGGAATCATGGCATCAATAAAACGCAGATCGAAATCAGCATCGGCTTTACCCAAATCCATGCTCATCATCATACTTTTCTTCATATCATCAGATATCGCCATCATGTGACCCATCTCTGGATGCCAAGCCATAGGAGTTCGATCGGCATTGGGATACCAAGTTGTACGCCACTGTTTCATTTGCGCTATTTCTTGTTTTTGAGCAGCAATAATATCTTGGGCTAATTTTTTCATTTCAGGACGCTGCGATTTTTGCAGTACTTCTTCAGCCATATCGACAGCCCCTTGATGGTGCATAACCATGCTGTCGATGAAACGTAAATCGTAGTCTGCATCAGCAGGCCCTATGTCCATCGACATATCGTGCTGCATCCCACCCTCACCTTGCATCATATCGTAAGACATTCCACCGTCATCCTGTTTCATGTCTTGCTTGTTACTAGCTTCGGTAGCGTTAGTATTTGAGGCTGGGGTTTTGTTAGAAATAGCTGGAGAACAGGCAACCGTCAGGATAGTTGCACCTATAAATGTTAAGGCTATTAATCTAGTTTTAGTAAGAATTGCTTGCATAGATATCGGAATCGAATTTTATTACTTAATAGTCTAGAGTTGCATACGAATATGAAATCGAGATGAAATATATAGCTTTTAGGTTAACCTTTCATCTCAACAATTCCCATCATGCCAAGATCTTCATGGTCTAAAATGTGACAGTGATAAACAGCTTTGCCTGTAAAATCGCGGAAAGCAATGCGAATGCGGACAGTTTCATTCCCTTTGACTAACACCGTATCTTTCCAAGCACGGTAAGGATCTGGCTTATCATTACGAGATACTACTTGAAAAGGATTGACGTGCAGATGAAATGGGTGAGCCATGCCATCTGGATCGACGTTGACTAATTCCCAATCTTCAACTGTATTAAGTTGAACTTGGGTATCTACTCGATTAGGATCGAAAGCTTTTCCGTTAAAAGTAAAAGTCATACCCATACCTGGAGTCATTTCTTCTTCCATCGATAATTCAATACGCCTTACTGTTTTTGGTTCTGGCAGTTCTTCCACAGAAACGAGTTGTTGGGGCAAAGGAAGAGGAGAAACAGAGCCTTGATATGTGAGTGTTGCTAAAACTTGAGGATTTGTTTGGGTATTTTCCTGCATCATGGCCATACCGTCACCCATCATGTGACCACCATCACCCATCATTTCCATCATATTCATTCCGCCACGATCGTAGGGTAAATTTAAGAGACGATACTGTCCTGATTCTCTATCTCCTCGTACCAACACTTCTGCCCTTTCTCCAGGTGAAAGCAGTAGTTCTTTGAGTTCTATAGGTGTGCCTATTGCTCCTCCGTCTGTGGCAATTAAGTAAAAAGGATGATTTTCCAAAGCGAGTCGGTAGAAGCGAGAGGGAGAAGCATTGAGGATTCGCAGACGTAGCAAACCACCACAGGCGATCGCTAGTTGGGGATTGACTTGACCGTTAACTGTCATTAATTGTCCTTCTCGCCCCCTCATCATTGCCATGTGATTGGGAGATTGAATCTGTCCGCTATCATCTAAAGCAAAATCTTGTAAAACCAAAAATTCTTCTTTGGCAGCTTTGATTTCTGGAATTTCATCTAATTCACCCCGAATTATAAATAAACCCGCTAAACCTCCGAACAGTTGTTCGGCAACAAATTCATGACGATGGGGATGATACCAGAACGTTCCAGATGGATGGTTTTTGGGGAGAGTAAATTCATAGGTTAAATTCTTTCCAGGCGGAATATCGAGAAAAGCGTTGTCTGCATTACCATTGGGAGTGACGTGTAGTCCGTGATAGTGCAAGTTAGTAGGCTGAGAAAGATTATTGGTAAAGCAAATGCGAACGGTATCGCCCGCTTTAGCTTCCAGACGAGGGGCTGGGATTTGTCCGTTATAGGTTAACAGATCTGCTGGCTTGCCTCTTAGATCGATGCGAGTCGAACTTGCTTCGAGATCGAGTTCTAATAAACCGTTAGAACTTTTGTAGAGTTTGGAAAGTAAGGCTTTGGTTTGAGGGGAAATTTTGTTGTTTTTCCCAATTGCCCAACTAGTTGCTGATGTAGCCATCGCACCAGCAGCAGTTAGGATGATAAACTGGCGACGCTTAATTTTTGGCACGATCGATCCTTTTTTAATTTTTTCTCAAAGTAATATATACACACTAATCTTTCATATCAAAATGAAATGGAAATGAAATTTTGAGAGCGATTTTCAATCCTTAGCCTCGCAGCAGGCGCAGCCCACTTAATGTCACAACTAATGTAGATCCCTCATGCCCAATCACACCAATAGGTAGAGTAATGCCACCCACAAAATTCGCTGTCAGTAGTAAGATGATAAAAGCGATCGCAAAGATAATATTTTGTTTGACAATGCTTTGAGCGCGACGACCCAGACGAATTGCTCGCTCTAATCTGTCTAATCGGTCTGCCATCAATATTACATCAGCAGTTTCTAAAGCAACATCAGTTCCCGTTACTCCCATCGCAATACCAACAGAGGCTTGAGCTAAAGCAGGTGCATCGTTGATTCCATCCCCAACCATTGCTACCGTTTGATACTGTTTCTGAAGTCGTCGTAAAATGTGAATCTTATCTTCTGGTAACAGTTCGGCATACACTTTATCTATACCGACTGTTTGAGCAATTTGATGAGCCGTGCGCTCATTATCGCCAGTTAGCATAATTATGTGTTTAATTCCTAGTTTTTTCAATTGCGCGATCGCGCCTTGTGCTTCTGGACGTATTGTATCGGCAACGGCGATTGCTCCTAATACCCGTTCGGCTTGGATAATCCAGACAACTGTATTGCCCTGCTCTTCCAAGCTGTGGCAAGTTTGTTCTAGATTTGCTGGTAGCGAAGTGTTTGCTTCTAAACCAACGAGCTTGCCAACCCAAACTCGGTTTTCCTCGATCGTTCCTTCAATCCCTCGTCCCGCCTCCGCTCGAACGTTACTAGCCTCTAATTTGAATAAATTTCGCTGTTGTGCTGCTCGCACGATCGCTTCGCCAATGGGATGCTCTGAATAAGCTTCCAAGGTGGCTGCTACCGTTAGCAAATAAGACTTTGATCTTTCTGTGACTGGGATGATTTGGGTAACTTGTAGTTGACCTGTGGTAAGGGTTCCTGTTTTATCAAAAGAGATCGCCTTTACTTGTCCGAGTGCTTCTAGGGTAGCGCTACTTTTAAACAAAATTCCTTGTCGTGCGCCATTGGCGATTCCCGATAGCAAAGTCGGCATGATTGCCGCCATCAAAGCGCAGGGAGAAGCAACCACGAGAAAAATAAGCGCTCGATAAATAGTCGTTTCCCAGTCCCAACCCCAAAGAAAAGGCGGTAGTAATGCTAAAAAAACACCTATAAACACGATTGCCTTGGCATAGCCTCGTTCAAATCGTTCGATAAACTGTTGTGATGGCGGTGCTTCTGTTTGAGCGTCTTTGACAAGCTGGATAATTCTTTGAATCAAACTGCTTTCTGGGGGTTGATGCACTTTCAGCCACAAGGCTCCATTGCCATTGAGCGTCCCAGCAAAAACTTCATTCCCCGCCGCTTTTTCGACTGGCATGGATTCCCCTGTAATCGACGCTTCGTTGAGGGTACTTTTTCCCTCCAACACTATACTATCAGTGGGAATTAACTCGCCAGGTTTCACTAGAATTTGATCGCCAACTTGAAGTTGTTCGACAGGAATCATTTGTTCGCGGTTGCCACGAATAATTCTTGCCACATCAGCCGTCAAGCTCATTAAACCTCGAATACTGCGTTCCGTTCGCTGCATCGCCACCCCTTCAAGAGCGCCACTAATGGCAAAAATTAAAATCAATATGGCACCATCGACAATTAAATTGTATTCTTGCCGCCACAAGCCCAGTCCTGCTGCACCTAGTGCCGCGACGATCATCAGTAAATCTACGTCTAGTTCTTTCTCTCGAACTAGCGTTGTCAGTCCTTCTCGCGCACTCTCGTACCCGCCGATGACATAAGCTGCACACAAAATTGCCACACTTAATCCGATCCAATTCAGATTAAGCATTAGCCAGCCTAACAGAACTAACACACCACAGATCGAGGCAGCCAGCAGTTCTGAATTTTCTTTAAAAAGACGAACAATGTAAATAGAGGTTGATAACTTCGCTCGCGCTACGTTCATAAAAAGTTTTCAATTATTACCTCCTTAGCCTAAACCTTGACATCAATGTTAAAGTCAAGAAAAATCTAACCACAGCATGAATTCTCAACATCTAACAATTAAAGAGCTAACAAAGTCAGTCGAAGGCAAGATTACACCTCGCATGGTACGGCACTATCATCACATTGGACTCCTGCCAACGCCTGAGCGATCGCCCGGTAACTATCGGCTTTACACTATCTCAGACGTACAACGCCTTAAACAGATTGTGGCACTAAAACAGCAAGGGTTTCAGCTCAAGCACATTCGTCAGCTTCTGTCAGCAGAAGAAGGAGCGATCGCTTCAGATAGTTTGTTGGTTCAGTTACAGCAGCAATATCAATTCATAATTCAACAACTCGCACAATTACGTCAAACTGCTTTAGCATTAGAAGGAATGTTGGGACAAGATTCAGAATGCCAAACCCAACGAGCAGCGCAAAAAAATTTCAACATCAACGAACTAGAGCAATTTTGGCAACAGTTCGACATAACAACTCATGGGCATCCAGAAGCTTTTGAAGAATCGCTAAAGCGTCTTTTGCCCGATCTTTCTAGGCGCTCGGAAATTGAAGTCGATCTTCTCTCTAAACTTGTTCTAGCTTCTGGTGACGTTAGTTTGGTGCAGTTCGTGCAGAAGAGCCAAGGAGCGATCGCAGCAGCTCGTCATGCCTTACAAGCAGGCTCTGAGGTAGTTGGAGACGTACCAGCCGTAGTTCATTCCCTCGATCAAACTCGATTGGCGGGTTTGGGATGTTCTACAACAACTCTGATAGACGATCCCCATATTACCAGTGCCGTAGAAGCAGAACGAGCATTTTGGCAGCAACCTCAATGGCAAGAGCGACTCCAGCAAGTCCCAGAAGGTGCTATTTTAGCCATCGGTTTTGCTCCATCCGTTTTAATGTTTGCCTGCGAGTTAATCGAGAGCGGTCAACTGCAACCTGCTTTAGTTATTGGGATGCCCGTTGGTTTTAGTCATGCTCCTGCTGCCAAACGTCGATTGATGCGATCGGGCGTTCCTTATTTAACTGTACGAGGATCGCTAGGCGGCGGATTGTTAGCAGCAGTGGCATTAAATGCTTTGGCAGATTCATTGATAGAAAAGCCAGATTGTCATTGTTATTTAAATGAAAAGCAGTAGCAGACAAACGATCACCTCAACTCTACCAAAATCTTTTTCTTTCAAACAGCCTTCGCTCGTTCGATAATCGGACAGATTGTTTCTTCAGGCTTTTCGGGTATCTTTTCCCAACCCGATAAAAGTCCTTTTAATTCTTGCTTGAGAATTTGGAGTTGTTGAATTTGCTCTTCGATCGCAACTAGTTTTTCTTCCAGCTTGACTTTAATTTGGTCGCAAGGTAAGTTTCCTCGATCGTGTACTGACAAAAATTCTTTAATCTCCGACAAACTCAAACCTAAATTTTGTGCGCGTTTGATAAATTTCAAACGAACAAATACATCCGAGTCAAATAAGCGATATCCGCCTTCAGTTCTACCATTAGTTTTGAGTAAACCCAAATCATCGTAATAGCGAATGGTT
Source organism: Chondrocystis sp. NIES-4102 (assembly GCA_002368355.1). Lineage (NCBI taxonomy): Bacteria > Bacillati > Cyanobacteriota > Cyanophyceae > Chroococcales > Chroococcaceae > Chondrocystis > Chondrocystis sp. NIES-4102. The sequence goes on from AP018284.1 coordinate 32,472, forward strand.
TTAATGGGAATACCACTTTCAGATGCGATCGCACCGATTAGTTTTGGTTTTTCTTGAGTCAACATAATAAATCTCCTAATTGCTATAAAACCTCGATCGCGCCCCGAAACATATTCATACCGCAAGTAAACTCGTATCTACCAGGGGTTTTGGGTGTAAATTCAATTGGTGTAACTCGATTTAGAGGTAGTGTTTGAGCAATTCCAAAGTCGGGAAAGCGAACTTCCTCAAGACAACTACTGGCATCTTGGCGAGCAAAGTTTAATCTAACTTTTTGACCTGCTCGAACTACAATCTGACTGGGTTCGTAACCACCATCAACGGTGACAGTAATCTCTTGAATGTCCCCTTGTGTAGTTGCTCTTGCCGATTTAGGTTTACTTGCTAAAAACCACCACAGTTCTAAACCAATCAGTCCCAACCCACCAACCGTAACGATAATCTTATTGCTTAACGGTTGTTCTATGGGTTGAAACTGTCCTGTTTGATTCCTTTGAGATGGTTGCATTTCATTCATATTGTGAGGCATTTGGGCGACTGCATTACTCGAAGCAATCCCCAACACCACTCCTAAACTTACGATCCCGCTTGCGATCGCTTCGCGCACTTGAAAACGTGCGATCGCTTTTCTATTCACCATTGTCAAACCTCCTATACAATCGCTCCAGAAATTACTCCAACCAGAAATCCAAATCCTGCTAGTGTTCCAAAAAAGATGATTGTTTTCATATCGATATTCCTCTAACCGAGTGTTTTTGGCTTAAAATTACGCAAACGCAGCGCATTTGTCACTACCGAAACAGAACTAAACGCCATCGCAGCACCAGCAATAATGGGACTGAGCAACCAGCCGAAGAAGGGATAGAGAATTCCCGCTGCAATGGGAATACCAGCGACGTTATAAATAAAAGCGAAGAAGAGATTTTGACGAATGTTACGAATGGTAGCGCGACTCAGTTGAATCGCTGTTACAATTCCCTGTAAGTCTCCTGAAATCAAGGTAATATCGCTAGCAGCGATCGCTACATCCGTTCCCGTGCCAATTGCTATTCCTACGTCGGCTTGTGCTAAGGCAGGTGCGTCATTGATACCATCTCCTACCATTGCTACTATTTTACGGGGCGTATAAAGGTCGGAGGAGACCTCCGACCACAGCCCCTCACCTTCCGACTGGATTGTTTCAACGGTAGCTGCTTTCTGTTCGGGACGAACTTCGGCAAAGACTCGTTTAATTCTCACTTCACGAGCGATTACTTCGGCGGTGCGGCGATTATCTCCAGTTAACATCACCACTTCCAAGCCCATTTTCTGTAAGGCTCGAATAGCTTTGACAGAAGAAGGTTTCACCGCATCGGCAATGCCCATAATCCCCTCAATTTTCCGATCTACGGCCATCCAAATAACGGTTTTACCTAGATATTCCAATCGCTCCCAATCTTTTTGTAAGTCGCTCGTATCTATATTTAATTCGTTCATCCAACGGTGCGTGCCAATTTGTACCCATCGATCCAAAACATACCCTTGAACACCACTACCAGCGATCGCTTCAAATTCTCTTGCTTCATTTAACTGTACTCTTTGCGACTGCGCGTATTGAACAACCGCCTCTGCTAGAGGATGTTCTGAATATCTTTCTACCGAAGCAGCGAGACGCAATAAATTTAGCTCGTTGTTGTTGGCAATACCATTGACAGTTACAAAGTCAGTCACAGTCGGTTTACCTTGGGTAATCGTTCCCGTTTTATCGAGGACGATCGCTTTTAACTTGTGCGCCATTTCTAGACTCTCTGCACCTTTAATCAGGATGCCATTTTCTGCCCCTTTTCCCGTTCCCACCATAATTGAAGTTGGGGTTGCCAAACCAAGCGCACAGGGACAGGCAATAATTAATACGCCAACTGTGGTAATCAAAGCTATCGTTACATTTCCCATGATGTTGTACCAGAGGATAAAAGTAGCGATCGCAATGGCAATTACAGCAGGTACAAACCATCCCGTCACGCGATCGGCTAAACGTTGAATTGGTGCTTTCGAGCCTTGTGCTTGCTGCACCAGTTTGACAATCTGCGCTAAGAAAGTATCTTTACCGACTCTAGTTGCTTTAATTTTAAAGCTACCAGTTTTATTAATCGTCGCGCCAATAACTTCATCTCCCCTATGTTTTTTCACAGGGATGCTTTCACCTGTAACCATTGCTTCATCAATGGTGGAAGAACCTTCAACGATCTCACCATCGACGGGAATCTTCTCTCCTGGGCGTACCAAAATGATATCTCCTAAAACTACCTCAGCGATGGGAATATCTATTTCGCGATTATTACGAATCACCCGTGCTGTTTTCGCACCTAAACCCATCAGCTTGCGAATCGCTTCTGAAGTTTGTCCCTTGGCACGATTTTCCAATAGTCGTCCCAGCAAAATCAGGGCAATAATTACTGATGCTGCTTCAAAATATACGTCAGGTGTAAGTCCCTGCGCGATAAACCACTGCGGAAAAAAGGTGGGAAATAAGGAATAGAGGTAAGCCGTACCCGTACCGATCGCCACTAGGGTATCCATTGTTGCTGTATGGCGTTTGAGGGCTTTCCAAGCATTAATAAAGAAGGACGAGCCGCACCAAAATAGTACGGGTGCAGTCAGTACTAATTGCAGCCAGGAATTGTGCATCCATGCAGGAATAAAAGGAATGGGTAATCCTGTCATCATCGGCAGCGAACCAATTACCAGAATTGCACTAACAATTCCGCTAACCCATACCCTGCGAGTCAGTTGGCGATTTTCGACTTGCCGTTCTCGTCTTTCGGTATCGTCTTCTGGAGCAAGTACGTCATCTTGCATGGGTACGGCAGAATATCCTGCTGCATCGACGGCATCCTGTATCGCTGCTACATCGGTTATCCTAGAGTCATAAGTAACGGTGGCAAGTTCGGCACCAAAATTGACGTTACATTCGTTTACGCCTGGAACCGAGCGAATTGAATCTTCAATATTCCTGGCACAAGAAGCACAACTCATGCCTCGTAATTTTAAACTGGTATTTTCCACTTCATACCTCCTGACTTGGTTTTCAAATAATGCCAAGCATTCTTCAGGCAACGGTGTAACCCGCCTCTGTAATCGCTTGCAAGATTTCAGCTTCTGATGCTTGTGTGTCAACTTCGACAAGCTTAGTCTTGGAATTGGTTTGTACGGTTGCGACTGGATCGATTGCTTTAATCGCTTTGGTAATGGTATCTCCACAAGCCGAACAAGCCATGTTGGGAACTTTAAATTGTAATGTCATAATTTCTACTCTATTAAGATCAATTACTTCTATTGTGAAGTCTCTAGTCAACTGGAGAGTCAAGAGGGTAAAAAAGAAAAATTTAAATATCTATCGAAATGAGTGCCAACAAAGTAATTAGTCTCTATCGAAGGTAGTAGTAGCCCTAATATTTGGTTTGATAGCATTGAGGCAACTCGTTACGGAGGCGAACGAAACTGATGAGCATTGTAGACAACCTTTTCATGCAGATGTTTGGTCGTCCTCAAGGAATGCTGGGCAGGTTTGGTGGCATCATTATGGCGCGTATGAATAAAGAGTTTACCTATTCAGTTATCGATTTGCTCGACATTCAACCGAACGATCGAGTGCTGGAAATTGGATTTGGATCTGGAATGGGGATTCAGCGTCTAGCTAAGTTGGCATCAACAGGATATATTGCAGGTATCGATTACTCTAAAGAAATGGTCGAGCAAGCTACAGCTATGAATTTGAAAAAGGTTGAGGCTGGTTTGGTCGATTTGCGGCAAGGCTCGGTGGAAAGCTTGCCCTTTGAAGACAACACCTTCAATAAAGCACTGGCGGTTAACTCCATGCAAGTCTGGTCAGATGCCGCGAAAGCTTTACAGGAAATACGGCGAGTCCAGAAGAAGGTTGAGGGCAAGATTGCGCTTGGTTTTACTCCCTATTCGGGGCAGTCGAGTCATGGATTGATTGAGATTCTTACAACTGCTGGCTTTACTGAGGTGAAGTTAGTAAATCTAGATGATGGTTTTTGTCTACTGGCGATCGCATCATAACTAGAGTAGCGATCAAGAGATTGAATCAATTTTTTAGCTGTTAAAGATCGTATTTGTTCATCTGAATAGACATTCAAGCTTAAAATGAGTATCATTATCAAAGAAGTAAACTCAAAACTCTATTAACCCAGGATTGTCTAAGCAACTAAACTGATAGGGTTTAAAGTATAAACAATGAACAAAGTTGACAAATCAAAAAAAACAGTTTCTCCAGAAGGTGATGCACCTACTTGTGATTCTTCTCTGGTTCATCTAGAACAAGTGCGTCAAGTACAATCTGAAATCGTTACAACGGAAAAAGCACAACAAATGGCGCAGTTTTTCGGTGCAATGGCAGACCCTCATCGGCTTAAACTTCTCTCTGCGTTAGTCAAAGCTGAACTTTGCGTTTGTGATTTAGCCGCAGTAGTTAAAATGAGTGAATCTGCTGTATCCCACCAGTTACGTCTGCTACGAAATCTACGTCTGGTTAAACATCGCCGTGAAGGTCGTAACGTTTATTACAGCTTGGCAGACGCGCACATTGCCAATCTTTATCGGGAAGTAGCCGAGCATTTAGACGAAGTTTAATTCTTTTTTTCGTTGTCAAATTACTTTTTTTTGGATATTATCTGAACAACTATTCAATTGTTCAATAATTAAATCTATTTAAATGTTTAGATAATGTCAGATAAACATTCTGCTGGTTGCTGTGCGACCCATGAAAATCATAACCATCAAGGTCATGACCACAGCCACGAACATGGTGAGTTCAATTTACGTCGAGAGATTGTCCCCCTTGGTATTTCTCTAGTTCTATTTTTCATTGGATTAATTTTTAACCAGCCTTTGCACGATACTCCTGGGGCGATCGCGGAGTATGCAGTTTTGATTCCCGCTTACCTGATAAGTGGCTGGACTGTTTTAACTAGTGCGGGGCGTAATATTCTGCGGGGTAAAATCTTTGATGAAAACTTCTTAATGACCATTGCTACTTTAGGGGCGATCGCGATTCACGAATTGCCCGAAGGTGTAGCAGTAATGCTGTTTTTCCAGATCGGAGAATTGTTTCAAGGATTCGCTGTCGGGCGATCGCGCAGATCGATTAAGTCATTGTTAGAAGTACGTCCAGATAAAGCAAATTTAGTTATTGATGGGGTAATTAGAGAAATTGCGCCAGAGAAAGTAAAAGTCGGAGATACCATTATTATCAAGCCAGGGGAAAAAGTTCCTTTAGATGGAGAGATCTTATCGGGAAGTTCGCAGGTAGATACTTCGGCACTTACGGGTGAATCAGTACCCCGCACGGTAAGAGAAGGGGATACAATCTTAGCTGGAGTAATTAACCAAACGGGTAGTTTAACGGTTCGAGTTACCAAACTGTTTGCCGAATCGTCCATTGCTAAAATTCTAGATTTGGTAGAAAACGCTAGCAGTAAAAAAGCCCCGACAGAAAAATTTATTACTCGCTTTGCCCGTTACTATACTCCCATCGTAGTTTTTCTCTCTCTAGCAGTTGCCATCTTGCCGCCCTTATTCATTCCTGGTGCGACTAGCCAACAGTGGGTTTATCGAGCGTTGGTTTTATTAGTTATTTCCTGTCCCTGCGGATTAGTTATCAGTATTCCCCTGGGTTACTTTGGTGGAGTTGGTGGTGCAGCTAAAAGAGGAATTTTAGTTAAAGGTTCGACTTTCCTCGATGCCTTAACCGATGTCAAAACGGTGATTTTTGATAAAACTGGAACGTTAACTGAAGGGGTCTTTCAAGTAACTCAAATATCACCTTATAACGGCTATAGCAAAACAGAAATACTTACTATTGCTGCGATCGCCGAATCTCAATCCAATCATCCCGTAGCGCGATCGATTATGGAAGCTTACGATGGTGCGATCGCCGAATCTGATGTCACTGATTATGAAGAAATACCAGGACACGGTATTAGTGCCAAAGTCAGAGAGATGTCAGTATTGGCAGGAAACGATCGCCTCTTGCATCGAGCCAATATCGAGCATGACACTTGCAATGTTGAAGGTACAGTAGTTCATTTGGCAATAGACGGTAAATATGCAGGATATATCTTAATTGCCGACAGAATTAAGGAAGATGCTCAAGAAGCGATCGCCCAATTAAAACAAGTAGGGGTAACTCAAACTGTAATGTTGACGGGAGATAATCGAGTTGTGGCTCAAAATGTTGCCGATAAACTCGGTTTAGATACCTATAAAGCAGAATTACTACCAGAAGAAAAGGTAGAAGCGATCGAGCAGTATCTTCGTAAGTCAGATAAAAAAAGTAAAGTGGCTTTTGTCGGAGACGGGATTAATGACGCACCCGTAATTGCTAGAGCCGATGTGGGAATAGCGATGGGTGCTTTAGGTTCGGATGCAGCCATTGAAACTGCTGACGTAGTACTAATGACTGATGCCCCGTCAAAAGTAACAGAAGCAATAGGTGTTGCTCGTAAAACTCACTCGATTGTCTGGCAGAATATCATTCTGGCAATGGTAGTCAAAGCCCTGTTTATTTTACTAGGAGCAGTTGGCATAGCAACTCTTTGGGAAGCGGTGTTTGCCGATGTGGGAGTAGCACTGTTAGCGATTCTTAATGCCAGTCGGGTTTTGAAATAGTTTTTCTAGCAACTATCATCTTAAAACTCGCTCAAATTTAATCAATTCACTATGTAGAGATTTTTAAATATGATACGTCGTCAGCGTTCTATTCCTTGGATTCATCGCTATTATCGTCCAATTATGGCAGGAATAGCTACTATTGGTGCGGTAGGCACAGGTTATTTAACAGTAGTTAAACTAACCGAAGGAGCAGCAGCTTGTTCTACAGGAGGTTGCGATGTGGTGCTATCGAGTCCTTATGCCACTGTTTTTGATTTACCCTTAACTCTATTTGGTTTTTTAGGGTATTTGAGCATGATTATCTTTGCGATCGCGCCTCTTTTGCTAACTTCTCCAGAGAAAAAGCAACTACGCGCCAGTTTGAAGCAGTGGACGAGTTGGTTTCTGTTTCTGGGTGGAACGGCAATGGTAGTGTTTAGTAGTTATTTAATGTATTTACTTGCCTTTGTCATCAAAGCTCTTTGTATTTACTGTATTGCTTCGGCTTTGTTTTCAGCTTGTCTGTTTATTTTGTCCATTATTGGTCGCGATTGGGAAGATCTCGGACAACTTTTGTTTACGGGAGTTATGGTAACGATCTTAGTTTTGGTAGGAACGTTGGGGGTGTATGCCAATGTCAATAATCCTCGTGTTGAAACTACCAACGGCTATGCTATTTCTACTACTTCTGGTGCTGCGGAACTCGATCTAGCACAACATTTAAAGCAAATTGATGCAAAAATGTATGGGGCTTTTACCTGTCCTCATTGTCAGAATCAAAAACAGTTATTTGGTAAAGATGCAGCAGCCCAATTGAATTATATTGAGTGCCATCCCCAGGGAGAAAATTCCCAAACTGACCTTTGTATGAAAGCGAATATTCAAGGTTTTCCTACCTGGGAAATTAAAGGAAAAATGTATCAAGGAGAAAAAACTTTAGCAGAGTTAGCAGATTTATCTGGCTATCAAGGCGATCGCAATTTTAAAAATAGTTCCGAAGAGGGACATTAGACTGTTGATAAACTTTCGTTAGTTTCTAGGAGCATACATCATGATTAACACTCCTAGTAATATAACCCAACCACCCAACAGGTCAAATTTATCAGGTCTAATCTGATCGATCAGCCAGCCCCATGAGATAGACAGCACAATAAAAACACCACCATATGCTGCATAGGCACGTCCAAAGTTAGTGGGTTGTAGTGTTGGAACTGCGCCATATAAACCCAGGATCGCCACTCCGATCAGGGCTAGCCAAATACTCTTTCCCTCTCGCAACCATAGCCAGACCAAATAACCCCCACCAATTTCGCAGAGTCCAGCTAGAACGAAAAACAACATTGATTGAATCATTTATGCATCCTCTTTTATCTTCACCTCTAAAATTATCCCTCGTTAATCGAAAACTACTAATGCAGGTGAAACTACTAATATTTAAGCTCGTTCTCTTGAATGGAATAGTCGGGGTAATTTTACCTGTTAATGCTCATTCACCTAATGAAACTCTAGAACAATGGCAAGCAGATCTAGAAGTCAATCGGCTTTTAAGTCAAGGCAAAGAATTGGTAGAACAGGGTAAACTGGCTGAGGCTTTGAATGCTTACCAGCACGTAATTAGTTTAGAACGAGAAAATCCGCAAGTCTTTTCGGCAATCGGTTATTTACAAGCGGTTCGAGGTAACTTTTCCGCAGCAGCAAGTGCTTTCCAAAAAGCGATCGCTCTAGAAAGTGACAATGCTTATTTTTATTACGGACTGGCATATAGCCTCGCTAGTTCTCAAGCTCATGCTGAAGCTGCCAATGCTTACAATCAAACCATCAAACTCAATCCGAATCTGGTAAATGCTCATTTAGGTTTGGCAGTGGTGCTGCTACGCCAACAAAACTACGATGATGCGTTGGATGCTTTTGTAAGAGTAACTACCCTCGCACCAGATAATATCCTCGCCTATCGCACAATGGGAACAATTCTACTCCAGAAAGAACAGTTTACTAAGGCGATCGAGGTTTTACAGCGAGCAGCCGAACTTGCTCCCTCTGACAGTGCAATTCAACTTGAATTGGGAATTGCTTGGTTAAATCTAAACAATATCCCTAAAGCCATAGCAGCTTTTGAACGGGCTGCCGAGTTTAATCCTGAAGATGGCAAGATTCATTTTCAGATTGGCAGAATTTTTCAGCTAGAAGGCCATACAGAATCCGCGTTAGCCGAGTATCGTAAAACAGCAAGCCGAGAACCCGATCTTGTTGCAGCCAGAAAAGCGATCGCCGATATTCTTTTAGAACAGCAAGATTACCTAATGGCGATCGTCGAACATCGTCAGGTGATTTCCCTCGCCCCAAAGGATGCTAAGTCTTATTATCACCTCGGACTGGCATTAAAAGAAAGAAAACGTAATCAAGAAGCCATTACCGCCTTCCAACAAGCTTTAAACCTCTATAAACAGCAGGGTAATACCAAGCAAGTAGAAGAGATAAAAATTATTTTAGATGACTTACGAGAATAGCTAATGATACCAATCAAGAGCGATCGCTATAAGAAAATACCTTTAGAAGAATCTAAAACTCAAACACTGAAATTATTATGGATTGTTTTATGTCTGCGAAGCGGATTATTTTTAGCTGAGTTAATTACGGGATTTCGAGTACATAGTTTATCCCTAATCGCTTTATCTGGTCATCTTTTTGTCGATTTAATTGCGATCGCTATTGCTCTAGTTGCTGCTTGGTTAGTTGAAGATTCTACTCAAAATAAGTTACTACTAAAACCTCAGCAAATTGAGGCTATAGCTGCCTTACTGAACGGCTTGATTCTCTTAGCAGTAGCAGGATCGATTCTGTGGGGAATCACGCATAATTTTCAGGCTTCTGCCTCTGGAACTGGTTTACCGATGCTAGCAATATCAGCATTGGGGCTTTTAGTTAAAGGGATAAATGCCAGTTTGCTTTACGAAGAAAGTCACCATAATTTGAACGTGCGAGGCGTATTTTTTCATGCGATCGCCGATGGTGTAAGTTCGTTTGGATTACTTGTAGCAGCAATAGCTATTTTATATTTAAACTGGCTTTGGGCAGATACGGTAGCAAGTTTTTTAGTAGTAATTTTCATGCTTGTTAGTGCCTTTTCCCTACTCAAAGATAGTCTTCACACTATTAACTAATATCTTAACTGGTCACAAATTAAAGCAGTTATTCGTCTTAATTAGTAGTTGTAACTCATAAAATCCAAATAGACTTATGAAACTGCTGGAAATACAATCAAGTGCGCGTCAACAAGGCTCTATTTCTCGTCTTCTCAGTCAAGAATTTATCGCAACCTGGAAAACCTATCATCCAGCGATCGCACACAAACAAAGAGATGTAGGAAGTCAACCACCTGCTCATGTTACCGAACTTTGGACAAAAGCTAACTATCTTGCTCCAGAAGAACGTTCTTCAGAAATGATTGCAGTTTTGCAGGAGTCGGAAAATTTAATTGAAGAATTGCTGTGGGCAGATTATTTATTACTTGGTGTTCCCATGTACAATTTTAGTGTGCCTTCTGCCCTAAAAGCTTATCTAGATAATATCGTGCGGATTAATCGCACCTTTACCTTCGATCCACAAAGTTATTCTTTTCAAGGAATGGTAATTAACAAAAAAGTTTTGGTTATTACTCCTAGTGCTGGTGATTTTACTCCTGGTACACCTTTGGAAACTATGAATTTTTGTGAAACTTATTTGCGATCGCAAATAAGTTTTATTGGCATTATTGTAATTAATCAATCTGAATTTAGTTTATCTACTCAAGATCAAAATCTACTACTCGAACAGTTTATGATGGCTTGGGATTATTTATAGTTGAAAAATTTAAAAATCATGAACAAACAATTACCTATTTTATTGGCTTTAATTTCAGCAGCTTTATTTGGCTCGGCAACTCCTGCTAGTAAAGTATTGCTAGACTCTTTTGCTCCGATTCAGTTAGCTGGATTACTTTATTTAGGAGCAGCAATCGGAGTTATGCCCCTATTAGTAAAAAAAAGAGAAGTTAGACTACCTAGTCAACTATCAAATAAAAATCGATTATATCTTTTGGGGGCTATTATTTTTGGCGGAATTCTAGCACCGATATTTCTTTTATTAGGACTTCAGTTTGCAACAGCTACTTCTGTTTCTCTCTGGTTAAATTTAGAATTAGTAGCTACGGCAATTTTAGGTTATTGTTTTTTTCAAGACCATTTAGGGCGTATTGGTTGGCTCGGTGTAGCTGGCTGTGTTTTCGCTGCGATTTTACTATCTGTAGGTGAGGGAGTAGCAGGAGTTGAAGCGGGTTTGTTGGTAACTATTGCTTGTATTGCTTGGGGTTTAGATAACCATTTAACAGCACTAATCGATGGCATAAGTCCTGCACAAAGTACATTTTATAAAGGAATAGTAGCAGGAAGTGTTAATCTCTCTTTAGGCATATTAATCCAACCTTCTACTACTTCTGTCGTTAATATTTTCATTGCATTAGGTATAGGAATACTAGCCTATGGAATTAGTATCGTTCTTTATATAACTTCAGCCCAGAGTTTGGGGGCAACTCGCTCTCAAATGCTCTTTTCCTCTGCTCCTTTATTTGGAATTCTGTTTGCAGCTTTGATTTTAGGAGAAAAAATCACTCTGTTTCAGCAGATAGCTTTGGTACTAAAGATAGGTTCTTTATTTGCACTATTTCAAGACCAACATAGCCACCAACACGAGCATTCAGTGATCGCTCATCAACACCTGCATCATCATGACGATGAGCATCACACCCATAACCATTCAGAGGGATTGGTTTCACTGCTACATTCTCACTGGCACGAACACGAAGCAATGTTACACACTCACTTTCATTTGCCAGATATTCATCATCGCCACCAGCATAGCTAAACTTTAACTACAGAAGATAATTAGAATTATTAGCTGTCACAAACTGAATGCTTTTTTCGTCTTAGTTGAGTAAGCTAATTTCTGACTTCTTCGCGATCATTATGTCCGCACTACCCGAAACACTTGACCGTTTTAATCTTATGCTAGCTGAATCTGTTCCTAAAATTGCCAGTCGTTTACAGCTTGGATTAACCCATATTGAAATTGAGAGGCAAGTCGTTTCATTTACTTGGACGCTACCTCAAGATGCTTTTCTTCTATATCAATGGCACAATGGGTTATCTGGTAAACCAGGAAAGTTGAACTTAGGAGAGAAACTACTTAGGCTCAAAGGTAAATGGCATGGAGAATTAACTGGTCGAGAAAATGAAGTACGTACCATACTAGAAAATCGCCTTATTATGACCAAATTCTTGCCTTTAGAATATTCCCTTGCAGGACATCGCCACTTAAAACTCGGCAGATGCCAAATCGATTTACTGCCTATTTTTATCTTGATGGAGGGCAAGAAGACAATTTACTGCATGATGCGCCTAGAGCCAAACAACCCAATTATCTATTGCGCTAACGGGACAAAATTACCACCAATGAAAGTGACTGAATCATTTCTTTCAACACAGCCTCAATTTAGCCGATTGAGCAATTTTATTGCATTTCTGACCGCAGTTTTTCAACAAGGAATTCAATCCGTAACACCAAGCAAAGGGAGATGTATAAGCGGAATCGATTGTGAACTCGAATCAACAGAGTTAGAAAAACTTTATCAGCAATACAAAAGCTAGATTGTTTAACTGACGACAAATGTTATCCGAAATTTACGTCATAACAATGCCACTATAAATAATTAACTTTATTTACAGAGTATTTTGACTAACATTTTTTTTGAAAATAAAAGAGTTACATAGTGACTTTAAAAAAGATATCTGATTTTAATGGTTTGAGAAATAAACGTCGAAAATTTAATTTGAGAAGAAGAAAACAGAATGTATTAGCAAAAATATTTTATCGGCTGCGATCGCTGCTGTTATGGTTAGTAATCGGTACGTGTTTAATACCCATAATTTCGACTGGTTATATTAATTTAGCTACCAGTAGCGATCGCTATAGGTCATCGGCTCAAATTCCTCACGAAGATGTCGCTATCGTATTTGGTGCGGGCTTGTCAGCCGATGGAACTCCTAGCCCTATGTTAGCTGACCGAGTAGAATCTGCGGTGGAACTATATCAGAACGGGCGCATTCACAAGCTGCTAATGACGGGGGATAATAGTATGATTTCCTACAATGAAGTTGTGGCAATGAAACGATTTGCCCACGATTTAGACGTACCGACTCAAGATATTACTCTAGATTATGCAGGTTTTAGCACCTATGAAAGTTGTTACCGCGCCCATCAAGTCTTTGATGTACATCGAGCGGTGGTGATTACCCAAAATTATCATTTACCTCGCGCTGTCTACACTTGTCGTCAGTTAGGAGTAAACGCAGTTGGTTTGGGAACGCCAGATCGAGAGATTTATGGACTGCGAGGAATGATTCCCTATTTATTACGAGAAATGTTAGCTAACGTGAAAGCACTGTCGGACATTTATCTTACTCGTCCCCATCCTACTTTTTTATGAGTTCATTAAGCTGCCACTAATATTGGTGCATTTTCGTGTACTGTCTTTTGTTGTCATCCCTATTGAACATTTCTTCCTTGTACGTACACCGTCGAAATAGGCTTCATCATCTTCCGTTCCACTTTGATATCTTTAAATCCCGCCATTTCCAGATAGCGTGCGAACCTTTCTCCCGCTTCAGTTGCATCATCTTCTGTAGCACCAGGGATTCTGGGCTGGTGAACGAGGGCTATGATTCCTCCCTTGCGCAACTGCTCTGTTAGCTTTCTCAGCACGTCAGTCTTGTTATCCCAGTTATGAAAGTTATTAACAGCCAGGATCTTGTCAAATGGGTCATCGAAGCAGGGTAATTGCGATACCGAAGTGAGAACCAATCGCACTCTTCCAGCCGAAATAGCGCGTTGATTTCTTTTTGAAGCTTGCCTGAACATCACTTCAGAATGATCGATACCCCAAATAACACCGTAGATCGCAATTTCACTCATCTTTTGGATCGTTACTCCAGGCCCGAAACCGATTTCCAGGACACGGTCGGAGGGTTGCAAGTTAAGCAAAGAAATTGCCCACTCATTGCGTTCGAGATTTGATGGCCTATGTGCCATGATGAAGCCAGCGATATTCCCTAAAAATCCTGTGGGATGGGCAAATTGTGCGACAATATTTTCTACAAAACTCATAAGATACCTCTCTAACCGTCTTGTCGCCAGAATACAGACACACAAGGCAAAGCGGGCTAACTATTTATTATGCAAAAACTTTTTGTATACCCACTCCATAGATCATAATATCCAGAATTTTTCTGTATATTGTTCTTTAGTGGTATTGAGCCAGACATTTTCTTGACATCATACTTTGGTAAGGGATGCACTACCTTTACTTCTACCGTACCAACAGCTTATTGTTCATTAAGAAATATAATCGCCCGTTTTAATCTACAATAATTCAACTTCAAACTACTCCCCACCACCGAAGCCGTAAGCATTTGATTAGGTTTAATCGGTATCTTCACGAGCGACCCCGCGTTATGAGAAGCAGTATCCGTGATAGACGGCGTAAGACGCAAGGGAATGCGCGAGTATATCTTCAGGAAAATCAATAGTCAACTGACCTCAAGCTGCATTTTGGTTATATACCTTGGGTCAATGAATACAGGGAAGATAGATGGTGAAGACACTGCCCTTACCTAATTCGCTGTTAACTTTTAAATGCCCTTGATGACGATGGGCGATCGCACTGGCAATTGCCAGTCCCAATCCCGTGCCACCAGTTTGGCGGGAGCGATCGCTATTCACGCGATAGAAGCGTTCAAAAATTCGGCTTTGTTCGGTCGATGAAATTCCCATCCCAGTATCCTCGATCGCGAGGATAGCATTATGATCGCTCTGGGACAAACTTACTTGCACAGAACCTCCAGTAGAGGTGTACTGAATGGCATTGGCAATTAAATTAGAGACTAAACGATAAAGTTGTGATTCATTACCTAAAACATAAATCTCGAAATGGGGAACTTGACTCGTCAGGTGAATGTTTGAGGCTGTTGCCAGTTCGGATAATTCCTCGCTTAGATCGGCAATCAAATCGTTCAAGCAGCAGGTCTGAAATGGTTTTGGGGAGGAATCCTGCTCCAAGCTGACGAGCAAGAGTAAGTCGGTGATTAAGTGACTCAAGCGTCGTCCCTGTCGTTCAACCCTCTGAAGCATTGAGGATACATCCTGTTGATGGGTTGGTGGCAGCCGTAAGATTGCCTCCACTGTTGCCAGAAGACTAGCTAAGGGCGATCGCAGTTCATGGGCAGCATTGGCAGTGAACTGTTGCTGTTGTTGATAAGATTGATAAATCGGCTGCATCGCTAACCCCGCAAGATACCAACTGGAGACGGCAACCAAGCCCAGAGCAATGGGAAACCCAACCGCTAGAATCAATTGTATTTGTTTGACTTCAGAATCATAGGTTTCTAAGGTTCGTCCAATTTGCAGATAGCCCCAGGATGGATGAGAGCTATTCCCAGTGGCAAGATGATGGGTATTGGCACTGTGTAAAATTATGGTGAACTGGTGATAGCGAATACCGGAGGACACGGGGCTGGAGGTTGCCTCCAGCCCGTGAGATGTCCGTTTGGCACTCTTAAATGTTTGCCACTGAGCAGAATTGAGAGTTTGGGGCAGTTGTGCAGGTTGATTGGGAGAAAAAGCCAACAGTTTACCGTAATGGTCGAACAGACGAAGATAGTAAAGGTCGCGATCGCCGATGCCGATGGTATGTCGTGGAATTAGGGTGGGTTTGAGGTTACAAAATTGCCCAGTCAAACACAAGTCAGGAAAAATCTGCTGCAAAACTGGCGTGGGGGCTTCTGAGACGGGTAACATAGGTTCTAAGCTATCGTGCAGCGTTCCCGCGATCGACTCGATTTCCCGTTCTAGAGATGCCCATTTAACCCGAACCATTGCCCGATACATACCCAACCCAGACAGACTTAAAATTGTTCCCATCACGAAGGCATACCAGAATGCCAAACGGATACGGCTACGGCGAAATAGGTGATGACCGTTCATCGGGATGAATTGAAGCGATAACCCCGACTGGGAATTGTTTCAATGGGACAGTCGCAGCCATAGTTGGCTAGCTTACGACGCAGCAATCGCATTTGAGCTGCCACTACATTACTGATGGGTTCTTCTTCAAGCTCCCAAAGTTGATGCCGAATTTTGCTACCTGGAATGATGCGGTTGGGGTTTTGCATCAGATATGCCAGGATTTGAAATTCTTTATTAGTCAAAGGAATCATTTGAGATGGTGAATTTGTCCCAACACTCAGGGTATTATTAGCATAATCTAGGGAAAATTCGCCGATGGTCAGGGTTGGGGGCATAAATTGTGGCGATCGCCTTTGCAAAGCTCTCAACCGCGCCAGTAATTCTTCCATGACAAATGGTTTGACTAAGTAATCATCTGCCCCAGCATCTAGACCTGTCACGCGGTTTTCAGGCTGACCCAAGGCGGTGAGCATCAGTACGGGTAAATGATTTTGATGCGCTCTGAGTCGCTGGCATAGCTCTAATCCTGACAGTTCAGGAAGTAGCCAATCGATAATCGCTACGGTGTAATCCGTCCACTGGTATTCCAAACAGTCCCAGGCTTGAATTCCATCTGGCACCCAGTCTACTACATATTTCTCGCCGATCAGCACTTGCTTAATTGCTAGTGCTAAATCTTCTTCATCTTCCACTAGTAGAATTCGCATTGCGCCTGACACCTCAACTACGAGACTAATTTTACCAAAGTCACTGCTATTTCACCTGAATTTCATCTCCCCTGTGGCAACCTGGAGAGGATTTTTGTTCAACCCCAAGTTTTGATGAGGAGATAGTATGAAACCCAGGCAAATTATTAGTTCCATTCTCGCTGTCGGTTTGGTAGTTGGTGCGCCTACTATTGTGTTAGCTCACGCGGGGCATGGCGATGAATTTCAGTCAGAAGGCGGGATTGGGCGCGTACAGGTTAAGGCTGAAACCGACCAAATGTTGGGCATTGTAGTCGAGCCGATTGCTCCAGCTTCAGATGGTAGTTCTGCCGTGATGATTCCCGTTATCGCTTTGGTGGATGCCGATGGTCAACAATTGGTTTTTGTGAAAAATAACGATTTTTACGAGCCAGTGACAGTTACCACTGGGGCAACTCAAGGGGAACTGATCGAAGTTACTCAAGGTTTGACGGTGGGGCAGAATATCGTCACCCAAGGCGGTTTATCTCTTTATTCTGAATCAAAGAAAACCAAATAAAATGCTTAACTCAATTTTAGAGCGAATCCCCAAAATAATGAAACCCGTTCGACTTGTTAGTTCTATTCTGTCTGTCGGTTTATTAATTAGTGCGCCTACTATTGTGTTAGCTCACGCGGGGCATGGCGATGAATTTCAGTCAGAAGGCGGGATTGGGCGCGTACCAGTTAATAATGAAACCGACCAAATGCTACATATCTTAGTCGAACCGATTGCTCCAGCCCCAGATGGTAGTTCTGCCGTTATGATTCCCGCTACAGCCTTGGTGGATGCCGATGGTAAACAGTTAGTTTTTGTGAAAAATAACGATTTTTACGAACCCGTGACAGTTACCACTGGGGCGACTCAGAGAGAATTAATTGAAGTGACTCAAGGTTTGACGGTGGGGGAGAATCTCGTAACCCAAGGCGGTTTATCTCTTTATGCTGAATCACGAAAAACCCAGTCTAGTCTGGAGCCAATTATCTCGCCCCAAACCAATAACGCTCATGCTCAAGCAGATGCTCAAGGAATTCCTCATAGCCATGATAATGCGGGCAATCTCGTCGAGTCGGGTAAATTGCCTTTAGGATTATTCGCTGCCATTGGTGGAGGAGCGGTACTGGTAATCGGAGGATTTGGAGCGCTCGCTCTTGGAGGAGACAGGGGCAAAAAGAAACGTTCTTTGTCTAATCAAACTAGCAAGAGAGGAGGGTTCTAATTTAAAATGCTTAACTCAATTTTGAATCAAATTCTCAAAAATTCCATCGCCCAACGCTGGTTAATTGTGGTCGGAGCGATTTTAGTAACGGTATGGGGAGTTTTCAGCGTCACCCAGATGCCTTTAGATGTCTTTCCTGAATTTGCCCCGCCCCAAGTCGATATTCAAACCGAATCCCCTGGACTTGCTCCTGAAGAAGTGGAATCTCAAATTACCGTCCCCATTGAAAGTGCCGTTAATGGTTTACCTGGAGTGACTACCGTAAGATCTTCTTCTAAAGTTGGATTATCAATGGTGCAGGTGGTGTTTGACCAAAATGCAGACATTTACCGAGCCAGACAATCCGTCACAGAAAAGTTACAACAAGTGACAAAACTGCCTGAAGGCACTCATACCCCTGAAATTTCCCCTTTGGTATCCCCGTTAGGTACGATTTTACAATATGCCTTCACCTTCAACGGGCAAGGGCAAACTTCCTTGATGGATTTACGCCGTTTGGTGGAAGCTACTTTTAGTAATCAAATTCTCTCTGTGCCAGGAGTCTCTCAAGTCACAATTTATGGAGGTGATGAACGCCAAGAACAGGTGTTAGTCGATCCAGCCCAACTGCGATCGCTCAATGTTTCTCTTACCGAAGTAACCGATGCAGCCAGAGGTGCTAATTCTAATGCTCCTGGTGGCTTCTTAATTGGCGGGGGACAAGAGCTATTGGTACGGGGCATGGGGCAAGTGCAATCTATTGAAGATTTACAACAATCAGTGGTGAAGGTACAAAATGACCAGCCTATTTTGCTCAAAGACGTAGCGGAGGTCAAAACGGGGTCGGCACTCAAGCGCGGTGATGCCAGCTTTAACGGGCAACCTGCGGTGGTGATGATGATCAACAAACAGCCCGATGTAGATACTCCCACCGTCACCAAAGCAGTAGAAGCGGTGATGCGATCGCTACAGCCGACATTTCCCGCCGACGTTCAAGTGACTAGGACGTTTCGCCAGTCCAATTTTATTGATTCTGCCATTGGCAACGTCAGCACTTCTCTAATTGAAGGTATGATAATCGTTTCGGCGATCATGCTGCTATTTTTGATGAATTGGCGCACCGCAGCCATTACCCTGAGTGCGATTCCCCTATCGCTGTTGATTGGCTTAATGTTCATGAAAGCCTTTGGTTTGGGGATTAATACCATGACGTTAGGAGGATTAGTGGTTGCCATAGGTTCGGTGGTGGATGACTCAATTGTCGATATGGAGAACTGCTATCGCGGACTCCGTACCAACCAGGCACAGGGCAATCCCAAGCATCCTTTTCGAGTGGTGTATGACACCTCGGTGGAAGTGCGGTTGGCAGTGATTTTTTCCACGGTGATTATCATTGTAGTGTTTGCCCCGATTTTTAGTTTAACTGGAGTAGAAGGACGGATTTTTGCTCCGATGGGGTTGGCTTATTTGCTCTCGATCGCTGCTTCTACCCTGGTTGCCATGACCCTTTCCCCCGCCCTCTGTGCGATTCTGCTGGCTAATCAAACCCTACCCCAAGAAGGGACTTTTGTTTCGCGCTGGGCAGAACGCTTGTATCGCCCCCTGCTGAACCTATCCCTGCGCTTGCCCCAACTAATTCTCGGTGTATCCTTGGCTGCCTTGGTTGCTGCTTTGACGCTCGTTCCTTCCTTGGGACGAGTCTTTTTGCCTGAATTCCAGGAAAAATCGATGGTTAACTCAATGGTCTTGTTTCCTGGAGTTGCCCTGGATATGACCAATCGGGCAGGGATGGCACTGTCTAATTCTCTTAAGGACAATCCTCTGTATGAGTGGGTACAGGTACGGGCGGGACGCGCTCCTGGGGATGCCGATGGAGCAGGTGTTAACTTAGCCCACGTCGATGTGGAACTCAGCGACCTTGCCCTCAAAGACCGCGAAGCCAGCGTGAAGCAACTGCGAGAGACATTTTTGAAGTTACCAGGGGTAGTCCCGAATATTGGCGGGTTTATTTCTCACCGTATGGATGAGGTGTTATCTGGAGTCAGAAGTGCGATCGCCATTAAAATCTTTGGCCCCGACCTTGGTGAACTGCGTCAAATTGGCGAACAGGTGCGCGATGCTATCGAACCCATTGAAGGAGTGGTGGATTTGCAACTCGAACCCCAACTGCCGATCCGTCAGGTACAAATTCAGTACGACCGAGGGGCAGCAGCTAATTATGGTTTGAGTATGGAGGCAATTTCGGCTGTGGTAGAAACGGCTCTAAACGGTCGGGTAGTCTCCCAGGTAGCAGAAAATCAACAGTTAATTGATATTACTGTGGGATTACAGGAATCGGCTCGCAACAACCTCGATGCCATTGGTGCTATTCCCATTTCTACTCCCACGGGAGAAATTATTCCCCTCAGTACTGTTGCTGAAGTGACCTATGGCATGGGAGCAAACGTGGTCAATCGGGAGGATGTATCGCGCTTAATCGTGGTTTCCGCCAATGTTGCTGAACGTGACTTGGGTAGTGTAGTGGAGGATATTCAAGGGACTATTCGCCAAAAGGTACAGTTACCCCAGGGCTACTTTATTCAATACGGCGGACAGTTTGAATCGGAGCAACGTGCTACCAATAACCTGCTGGTGTTTAGTATTCTGGCAGCGATTGTCATCGCTATCTTAATGTTTTTCTCAGTGAAATCTCTTCCTGCTACGATCGCGATTATGCTCAATTTACCTTTGGCTTTAGTGGGGGGTATTGTCTCCATTGCCTTGAGTGGTGGGGTGATTTCGATTGCTTCTTTAATTGGGTTTATTACTCTGTTTGGGGTTGCCGTTCGCAATGGCTTATTATTGGTAGACAATTACAACAATAAGTTTGCTCAAGGAATGCAGCTTAAAGATGCGATCGTCAATGGTTCTTTAGACCGAGTAAACGCGATCTTGATGACCGCCCTCACCTCAGCTTTAGGGATGCTACCTTTGGCGATCGCTAGTGGAGCGGGAAATGAAATTCTACAACCCTTGGCGATTGTGGTGTTGGGTGGTTTATTTACCTCTACAGTCTTAACTTTATTGGTGATTCCTGCCCTCTATGCTAAGTTTGGCAAGTGGCTGATTCCCAAACACGCATCAACCGACCTGGAGAAAAACTTTCATCTTAACGAGCCGCCGAAAGTATCGGTTGAGTCATAACCATAACATTGGTCACAAGTTAAAGAAAGAAGAAAGTCAAGAGAAATAAAGAATCGCGTAAATAATTTCTTTTTCTCGTTTAGCTCTTAAACCCAGTTGATAAGGACTTTTTAAGCTTAATTTGTGACCAATGGAGTTGTTACCGCGCTCATAAAGTCTTTGACGTACATCAAGCAGTAGTGATTACCCAAAACTATCATTTACCTCGTGCTGTCTACACTTGTCATCAGTTAGGAGTAAACGCAGTTGGTTTAGGAACGCCAGATCGAGAAATTTATGGACTGCGAGGAATGATTCCCTATTTATTACGGGAAATGTTAGCTAACGCCAAAGCTTTATGGGAAATTCACATTACTCGTCCCCGCCCCACTTTTATATAAATTTATATAAATTTACTGGACTCTTCAGCTAACTAGAGAGTTTAAGCTCGAAATCTAATACACGATCATTTATCAGCTTAATTCATCATGTCAAAACTCGTATCTAAAATAACTATAACTTCAATGGCGATCGCCTCTGTGATTGGAGGAGCAATTTATTTGACTTCGGCTCAAGGTAAAAGTATCAGTAACAATACTGCGATCGCTCAAGATACCAACACAGCTACTCTCACTAGCGTTTGGGACAAAGAAACCGAACCAGCTTATTCAGGAACGACAGAAATGACCGTGTATCGCAGTCCCTCTTGTGGCTGTTGTGGAGGATGGATCGAACACGCGAAACAGCATGGTTTTAAAGTCAAAGATATTAAGACCGAGGATATGGCAGCCTTAAAGCAAAAATACAAGTTGCCGACCGAACTAGCATCTTGTCATACAACTATTATTGATGGGTATGTAATGGAAGGACACATTCCCGTCGATGACATTAAACGTTTTCTATCGGAAAAACCCGAACTAGCTGGTTTAACTGTACCAGGAATGCCCATCGGTACACCAGGAATGGAAGCTAGAAATATTAAGCAACCATTTCAAGTCTTATCGTTTAATGATCGAGGAGAAGTCGAAATATTTAAGGAATATCAATCTTACTAAGACAAAGTAGTTAAATTAATCATGGTTAAAATTAACCGTCGCCAGTTTATTGCATTAGGTGCTGCTGGTGTAGGAACAGCTTTAATAGGTAATTGGTTGCGTCAAGATATTTCTAGTCAACCTTTAGCCTCTTCATCTGCTAATGTATTCGATGTTTATCAAAGTAGTGATGGGTTATTAGAGTTAGACATTATAGCTAAAGAAAATCCCGTAAATTTGACTGGGAGACAAGCATATTTATTAACCTATAACGGACAAGTTCCCGCACCCCGTCTGGAAGCCAACCCAGGAGACAAGATTCGCATTCACTTTGCTAATAATCTCTCTCAACCGACTAATATTCACTATCACGGCTTGCATATTCCCATTATGGGTAATGCGGATAATGTTTTTCTGCATATCAAACCAGGAGAAAAACTAACCTACGAATTTCAGATACCATCAAATCATCCAGCAGGAATATTTTGGTATCATCCCCACCTGCATGGTTTAGTTGCCGAACAATTGTTTGGGGGTTTGGCAGGGTTGTTTATCGTGCGCGGTGATTTAGATGAAATTCCCGAAGTCAAAGCAGCCAAAGAAGAGTTTTTAGTACTGCAAGACTTTGCTGTGGATAATAATGGCAGACTAATCAATTCAGCCCATATGTCCTTGATGATGGGAAGAGAAGGAGACATAATTACAGCCAACGGACAAGTAAATCCTAGTCTTTCTTTGCCCGAACAAGGATTACTGCGCTTGCGGATTCTCAATGCGTCTACTTCCCGTTTTTATCGACTGGCTTTAGAAGATCATTCCTTTTATCAAATTGCTACTGACGGAGGTGCGTTAAACGAACCAATAGAAGTTAACGAATTGCTACTGACACCAGGACAACGAGCCGAAGTTTTAATTAAAGGCGACAAAGAACCTAGACAATACCGCTTACTAAATTTACCTTACGATCGCGGTGGTATGGGTATGATGGGGGGCGGAATGATGGGCAGAAATAACCGCGATGAACCCATAGTTTTAGCAACGATTAACTACGAAGCCCCAGGACAGTCTCTTTCAATTCCCACCCAGCTTGCTTCAATTACGGCATTGCCAGAACCTCAAACAGTAAGAAGCTTTGAACTCAATCATGGCATGAATCCCGCCGTGGGCATGGCTTTTCTAATCAATGGTGAAGCTTATAATCATGATCGCCTCGATACCCAAGTACAACTAGATACAGTAGAAGATTGGGAAATAACCAATACAGGAATGATGGATCATCCCTTCCACGTTCACGGGTTAGCTTTTCAAGTAATTAGTCGTAACGGACAGCCAGAATCATTACTGGCTTGGCGAGATACGGTGCTAGTGCCTAGAGGTGAAACTGTCCGTATTCGTATTCCTTTCCGCGATTTTGCAGGCAAAACCGTGTATCACTGTCATGTTCTCGACCACGAGGATTTGGGCATGATGGGCAATTTGATGATTAATGCCTAAATGATGCGATCGCGATTGTCAAAAATCAGCTAATTTTAGATGATAAAACCGTAACAGCCATCAGTCCCCAAATAACTCCAAAACGAACTTTAGTAGCACAGTGAATTTTAAATTCAGCAGATATCAATAACTTATGTAATTCCTCTTGTGTATAGCATTGTTGATGAGCGGGATCGAAAATTTGTAAGAGCCAGTCGCAGATTCTACATACTGGATAATCTTTATTCCAGCTGTTTGATTTCATCCAGAGACAGCCCAAATTTTTTGGCTTTTTGAATGAAGCGCAAGCGTTCTTCATTTTCTTGACCATAGATGCGATATTGTGATTCGGTGCGCCTGGGAGGTTCAAGTAATCCCAAGCGTTCATAATAACGGATGGTATGAGCCGATATTCCCACGCGATCGCTTAACTCGCCAATCAACCAGCCTTCTTTACCTGCCATTTTGCCTTAACCTTGACCAATACCAGCAGCTACAAGCATCTCGCGAGATACAGGCTGTTGAGAGGAACAGCACTCTGCTAGTTTGCCATTTACTACTACCGCAGGAATGCGATGAATTCCATATTGTGTCCTTTTTTCTTTTTCTGCTGCACTTTCGTGATGTAGATCGTAGATTTTCACCTCGCAATTAGAACAAGCTAATTCTCTCACCAGCTTGACAGTTTCATCGCATAGAGGACAACCAGCTACAAATACTTCTACTAATCGTTTTGTCATCTCTTTTTCCTCTTTAAATTGGAGTTCTAGATTTAGCTTAAACCTTAGAGTTAACTCTAATGTCAAGAAGAAATTTGTCCAATCCAAGTTTTCTAAATAAAAATGATGACTCAAATAACTTATATTTACTAGCTTCTGCTAAGATTATGAGAAGATTATGAAAAGTAACAAAAATGACATTCGATGTTTCCAGGCGCTCGCTGTTGGGAATGGGATTGCTCGGAGGGGGAAATATCCTAGGCAAATTTTTACCCAGTAAGGCATTAGCTCAAAACCCCAAACAGCATGACAACCACTTTACTAGCAGCGCGGTTCACGGTGGCAGCACTACGGTAGGTGATGTAGACAACGACCGTAATGGTTTTAATCCCCGCGACATCTTAACCGATTGGGACGGGGGAAAAGTCTCTCAATTACCTAACGGTCAGACTTTGCGAGAATATGATATTGCTGTTGAAGAACGAGAAATTGAAATCGCCCCTGGAGTGTTTTATCCCGCCTGGACGTATAACGGTCGAGTTCCTGGTTCTACTATTAGAGTAACCGAAGGCGATCGCGTTAAGATTAACTTTCGCAATAAAAGCCTACATCCCCACACCATTCACTTTCACGGTATTCATTCTGCCAGACAAGATGGCGTTCCTGGGACGCTAGAAGCCATGCCAGGAGAAGAAGTAGTGTACGAATTTGATGCTAAACCTTTTGGCTGTCATCTCTATCACTGTCATTCTGCCCCTTTTAAGCGACACCTACACAAAGGACTTTACGGCGCATTTATTATCGATCCTGACCCCAAACGCCATCCTGAAGCAGAGCAACAAGCGCGATCGCGATTGTTGGGCAGTTCTGAAAATAAACAGTGGCAAGAATTTTTAATGGTAATGAATGCTTTTGATACCAACTTTGATGAAGAAAACGAATTCTATGCCGTCAATACAATTCCCCACGAATTTATGAAACGCCCCCTCCGTATCGAACGAGATCGCCCCGTGCGAGTTTATTTAATTAACGTGACGGAGTTTGACCCAGTTAACTCTTTTCATCTTCACGGTAATTTCTTTGACTATTACGATAGTGGAACGACCCTAACGCCTACTCTTCGCACCATCGATACCGTGATGCAGTGCCAGGGACAGCGAGGTATTTTAGAATTTTCCTTCAAAGAACACGCCCCAGGACAGTATATGTTCCACGCCCATCAGTCAGAATTCCTCGAACTCGGCTGGATGAGTGCCTTTGAGGTGGTGGCATGAAAAAAACTTGGTTGTGGGCTGTTTTGCCATTGGTAGCACTAGTTACTTCGATTATTATTTTCCTTTCTACCAATCCCCTCAGTCCTTTAGGCATTTCTGCACCTCCTCTAGAAAATCTGACTATAGAGCGAACTGTCTTAGGCGATCGCGCTATTTCCTTGTTAGTTAGGGCGGAAGGTTCAGAACCGATGCAGATTGCTCAAGTGCAGGTAGATGGGTCTTACTGGACGTTCACCCAAAAGCCTCCAGGTGCTTTACCTAGACTCTCAACTGCTTGGATCGATCTGCCCTATCCTTGGGTAGAAGGCGAAACCCATCATCTTAACTTGATTACTAATACGGGAGTTGGTTTTGAACATACTATAGATGTAGCTGTAGCTACGCCTCAATTTTCCTTGAGCCGTCTTTGGGGTTTTACTTTACTCGGATTATACGTTGGGGTCGTACCTGTAGGGCTGGGAATGCTGTTTTATCCATCCCTCAAAACTTTAGGTGGGGAAGGAATGAAGTTTATTCTCGCTTTAACCTTGGGAATGCTGGCTTTTCTTTTGCTAGATACCCTGGAAGAGGGATTAAAACTAGCTAACAGTGCAGCTAATGCTTTTGCGGGCAGCATTTTAGTTTGGGCGATCGCAGCTATCTCTTTTTTGACAATTTTAACTATTGGTCGCAGTCGAGGTAAAGCTCCTGAAGGACAAAGCCTATCTACTTACCTATCTTTCAGTATCGGCATTCATAATTTAGGAGAAGGACTAGCAATCGGTACGGCTTTTGCTGTCGGAGAAGCTGCCCTCGGTTCGCTTT
This sequence comes from Chondrocystis sp. NIES-4102, assembly GCA_002368355.1. Taxonomy (NCBI): domain Bacteria; kingdom Bacillati; phylum Cyanobacteriota; class Cyanophyceae; order Chroococcales; family Chroococcaceae; genus Chondrocystis; species Chondrocystis sp. NIES-4102. The sequence goes on from AP018284.1 coordinate 58,567, forward strand.
TGGTAGTTGGTTTTACTTTGCACAACTTAACAGAAGGAATTGGTATTGCTGCACCTTTGGTTAAATCTAAACCGACCTTCATTACTTTTTTAGGCTTGACTGCTTTAGCGGGACTACCTGCGGTATTAGGAACTTGGCTGGGCGTTTTTGCCTTTTCTCCTCACTGGGCGGCAATATTTATGGGCATTGGTGTAGGGGCAATTTTACAAGTAATTGTAGAAGTTGGTTCGTATTTGGCACGTACCGCTAGTAAAATTGGTGGTACTTGGTTATCTAAGATTAGTTTGGCAGGATTTAGTGCGGGATTGATAGTAATGTACGGTACGGCATTGCTTGTTAACTTCTAAAGCGTAAAAGAAGTCTGATGTCAGATTAATTCTGTGTTCTGTTACTAGAATGGTATTGAGAGGTAATTTTCTTGTTCTAAGTTACAGCAAGAACAATCCAGCCATGAAATCGATGAAGACATCAGGCATTATCATGGGGAGGACACGTGGGGCGAATCGAATTCGCGAGACTGAGATGTCCCTGATGACATTAACTTTTGGAGGATTGTCGGTTTTTGTCAGACCAGCTTTAGCCATTTCTCCTACTCAGTAGCAATCGGCAATTTTTGCCGTTCGCATGAATGCTGAAAACTTGTTCGCTCGCGGTACAGAGAAAATTGCTCGCGGTGATTACCAAGGGGCAATTGCTGACTTCGAGCGCGTTATCGCACTCAATCCGAATTACATTGAAGCTTATTGTAATCGAGGAATGGCGTACTTTGGCTTAGGAAATTTAGTCTGACCAGGAATGATTAATGTATCTAAAAATCAATGTCAATCTTGGAAGCTGGATTGTTCTCCTGAGAATTGAGAACATGAGTATAGACGGCAGTGTAACTTGAACCATAAAATGGGAATAATAGAAGCATAAAATGAGACTGTTTCTATTTTGAGAAAACAATTACGTTTCTCCGATCACATCACGATTAGGTTGGCGCACTCCAGGTTTGTATTTTCTTTTTTGAGTATTCCTTAAGCCAGGAGAAGGATTGTTGGTTAGTAAAACCGAAGAAGATACTTCTGATAAACCCAGTTTTTGACGTAGTAGAGTTAATTCTCCCGATTCAAACTGAAGTGCTTTCTCCCCTTCGATGGCTTAGAAGTGCCATTTGGAGACATTTAGACACAGATGGTGCATAAGATTGCCAATGCTGCTCAGTTAGACTGGAAGCATTTTCATCTAAGGCTTTTCGATAAGCTTGAGTGAGCCAATCTTTTAGAATGCCCACACAGCCAATGCTTCGTTCGTAAAAATGTTCCCAATGAGTTTCTAATTCTGGTGGTCTATCCAAAGCCATTTTCTCTCCAAAACTTTTGAGTACCCGTTGAAACTCCACCAAGTCTTGGGAACAGTCGGCTTGATAACGAGAAAAATGAATATCTATGCTACGACGAGAAAGTTGACCGCGCTTGATTACGAAATTCTAGTAATTCGTAAGTACCAAATAACCCATGTAAAGTATCTGTCATACTAGCCATTGACTGCATTGCATCTATTTGAGCTTGTTGTCTGCTACTACTAGCCATCTTGGAAAATCTTTGAGCTTCATCAGTCAAAAAAACAATCATGCGTCGATGTCGTATGTTGACGATTACTTGTTCTCTTAAGGTAGATAAATGACTTCTATCTGAACCAATACTCTTTTGAGATCGTCTGCTTTTTTTGAGTTGACTTCTTCTGGACATCAACTTAGATGGAACTGGTAAATCAGTTAGAGAAGTCAAAACACTTTGATAATAACTTTTCCAATCAAAACTGCCTGATTCGGGAGCGCGAGCTTCTACTGTCGCAAAAGAGCAGATAATCAGAATCTTTGACCATTCGCCCTAAATGTTCCTTTACCATCACTTTACTAATTTGACGTAGTAGGGTGGTTTTTCCGACTCCTGTTGGACCAAACAAAAAAATTATTGAAGCTCCGCCTGGATTACTTATTGCATCTCGGAATTCTTCGTAAGCCTTTTTTAGATGTGGATGTACTACTGTACAATCACGAAATAAATCTAACTTTTGTTGTTTAGACAGGGTCGGATAGTGACGGTCAGTGCGTCTATAAATGGGCATTACCAAAACTCCTCATAAGGTTTAATTTCTGCTGTTTTTTGAGACTGTAGAGACTCGGTTTCACTAACCACTGATGTAGTCTTTTGAGAAGACTCTGATTCGATCTCTTCATGACTAGAAATGGTTGATAAAATATTTTTAGCTTCCCCATCCTTTAACCTCTGCATGAGAATCGATTCAGTGGCTTGAGTTCCTTCCAGGAAATCTGCCAGAGCTTTCGCTGTGATGGTAAATTTTTGTCCATGTTTTTTGTGCTGTTGTCGCAACTCTTGTGTCGCTAATTGAATTTCTCGTTCCGAACGACCATGAAAAATACTGTAGTATTGGGAGATGCACCTAACCCATTGTCCTCGCACGTAGGCATAGGCAACTCCCGCGTCGCTTGGGTCATACCTGACATTCACTCGTGTCTTTTCAATGCTGCCATTGCGAAAACTATTATGCCAATAGTAAAGATGGTTAATTTTGACTCCCTGATTGGAGATGACTTTGGCCATTCCCTTAGAGGTGGTGGGCAAGGTTAAAATGCGGAAGTTTTCATCATAGGGAATTAATCGGCTCGGTCTTGAACCAGTTTGAACTATGTCTTGGTGATAGGCATCAAAAGGACTCTGACCTAATGCGGGATGCTCTTGATGGTCATAAAATTCGTACACCCAATTACATAAATATTGATATAAACTTTCTAGTGTCCAAATTGCATGACGACGTGGATTAACGGCGGTCGTAACCTGACGAGAGTTTTTTGTGATTTGTGTGTTACCTGCCAAATTGTGAATAAACATAGTGTTGGCAGTTCCGAAAAGACGCTCGCACACAGAACCAAAACGTGGTTTTCCCCCTGGTCTAGTTTTTGAAGTACATTCATACATGGCAAGTAGTCTTTCAAAATAAATGCTACTAAATTCTTTTCCTCCATCCACCACTAAACATTGAGGAAAACGCCCATAACGACGAACACAGTCTCGCATCACCATCATGCAACTGCGATACGATGGAGGGTCGAAAGTCAGATAAAAGGCTAGGATTCTTCGAGAATAAGCATCCGATACGAAAGTTACCCAAGGACGACCTAATATTGCTTGAGTTTTTGAGGAAACTAATTCGATATCTAGCTGGGTATGATCTAGATGGCAAATAGCCCAAGGACGATCTCCATGTCGCGGTGTAGTAAATTCCAATTCCCAGTAAAAAGGTTCGTATTTGTATGCAGCACGAGAACCCTGACGTTTTTTTGTTCGGCTTCTTTCCAACTTTGAATCCAACGATAAAAACTACTTCTAGGAACGTTTTTATTTCTAGGAGAAGAACCGATAAGATAAGGTGCAACGATCCGATAACGTCGATTGGCTTCTGCACAATCTGACTCACTAGCATCAATAATCTCTGAATAAATCTGGCTCTGGTTCGGAGTTTTATTATTGATTACGGTTATTTTTCCTGAGCCTATCAACTCTTCAAAAACTGTAATCGATAAGTTAATGACATTTTGTGGCGAATTTAATAATGTCACCTCTGTCGAACCTAAGTTGAGAACTCGCCAATCAATTCCATTCCAAATTATCTGACTTCCGACAGTTGGTTTAACCAATATCTGGTTGTTTGTGTCCCCAAAATTTTCTGATTCAATTGGTTGGGGAATTGAATAGGCTGTTTCAACAGAAAGAAAGAGTTGAACTTTTTTCGCTTCACTGGCTAAATCCGCAGCACTCAAATCAACGTAGAGTTTCTTGGTCGCGATTAGCCTGTAAATTTCGTCGGGGTTAAATTGCAATTCCAGTAGCTTTGATAATGTTATTCCTAATTGCGTTGCTACTAACCCCATAATTTTTTCTTGGTTAGATATTGGCGTGTCTAACTCTGTAGAAGCTCGAAAGTAATCTTCCAAGAAGTATAAATTTCGTTGAAGATACCAATCAATTTCGGTTTCTGTGCGAACCAGGTAGTAAAGCCCCCTAACATTTGCATAGTCTTCTCGGGCGCGGACACTGCCATTGACCCGGTTCAACTTGTTGGTAGCGGTTGGGCATCTTTACTGTCAGTTGTGTCAATTCTTGTGTTGTTTTCCATTCTGACCAACCAGCACGCTCTTGACGTATCACAAAAAAATCAGGAGTATGCCGTACTCCTACTCCTCGACCCGACCCACTCTCGTAGTTCAACTTAATCGTTGGTGGTTGGTCATAATATTCCAACACCTCGCTGTCGTATTCCATTGAATAGATCCCAGCGAGTTCATGATGATGGCTTTCAAATTGAATAGTCACCCCCATTTTTTGACTGGGATAGCGACCACTAACATTTCCTCTCCAACTTTGTACTCTCCGAGAGGGCGGTGAAGAGCGAATTTGTTGGCTTTATTCTCTCGTGGACTCTTTTAATTGAAGTTTTATACACCAATCATGAAACTGTGAGCCGTTTAGCATGGCACTTCCGCTCTCGGAAAGTTGTTCTTCCAAAGCAGATTTTAGCTTATTTAGTCTCACTTTATGCTTCTGTTTTTAATAATAGTCTCACTTTATGATTCAAAAAATTTAAAGAAGGAAAAATTTATTGGACGAATTTACTTACTTTTAGAGTTTAAACTGTCCCATTTTATGATTTCGTTATTCCCACTTTATGATTCAAGTTACACCTGGCTGAATAAAGTTTTCGATTAAATAGTTGTTGTCTTCAACAGTTGTATTAGTACAGGTAGAATAGCCTGTAAAAGTTAGATATTAATCTTTCTAATCTAACTTTGAGTCATTGTGTGTGACGTGAGAATTATTATGTAAATGTCGGGCGGTTAAGTAAACAACAACTCGTTATGTGCAGTTTTATTAATAATAAGTCTAGATATCTGGATAGTTAGATTTCTACAGTTATCAAATTTAAAGTTGTCAGATATCTAGACTCAATTTAATCTTGGTGTCAATTGCAAATAGTATTATATGTATAGGTTTCTTTAAGTCTAACTCTCACAATTTATATTTAACTCTAATTTAAGAATTATAAGTATTGCCAGACAAAGAAAAACAACTTCAAACAATACTTGATATATAAATGTCCAAAATTAATAAATATTTTGAGTAGAGATATCTTGACTTCTTGGTATCTCTACTCAAAAATATCTAAGTTTCTAGATTTTTGTAATTCAAGTTTTAGCGAAATACATATATCAAAGAGCTAAAATAGCTTTACATAAACAGTTATATAAAGTTAAGTATCGAAATAGCTTAACAACTCGACATTAGAGTACTTAGAGGTTATAAAGAACTGGCAAAAACTCAGAGAAAATCAAATTAAATGAAAACAATAGCTGCTGTTAGTTTGGCTGGAGGGCAAGGAAAAACAACTACCTGTTATTTTCTAGCCAAGATGCTCTCGCAAACAGGAAAAAAAGTTTTAGCCATCGACTGCGACCCACAAGCAAATCTAACTTTCTTCCTCAAACATGAAGTAGAAGTAAACGAACCTACTCTATTAGAAGTACTGACTGGAACAGTCGAGATAGAAGATGGGATATATCCTACAGAACATGAAAATCTGTTCTTAATTCCCGCCGACAAAGGACTTGCCAAAGTATCGGAATACTTGAGTGGCAGCGGAACAGGAGCATTAATCTTGCAAATAAGACTAAAATCAATCGCCGAGTTGTTTGATTATGTAATTATTGATGTGCAGCCAACTCGTTCGCAAATATGCTTATCGGCTGTAGGCGCAGCAGATCATGTATTAATTCCCGCCGAATCGGCAACCAAAGGGGTAAACTCACTGCTGGATACGCAAGAATTTTTGCTTGAACAAGCAAAAATTCTTGCATTTAGAGGCAAGATCTTAGGGATAGTTCCCTTTAGAGATAGATGGGTAGGTAGAACTCAGACTTTAGAGAGTCGAGAAAATATAGAAGCAATGAAAGAAATGGCAGGAGGTGTTCTGGTACTGCCCAGTATTAGAGAATCAGAAAAGTTCAAGCAGGCTACTAGGAAAGGAGTACTGCTGAGCGATTTAGAATCCTCAGAACTTGAATATCCCTTCGAGCAAATTATCAAACTGCTGGGAGGAAACATTAAAGAACAAATAGTGTCAGCGCCAGTGTTAGTCTAAGGTCTAAAAATTGAATAAATCTACTAACACGATTTTTTTTTAACCCAACAAAAACCACTATCAAACAAATATTTAAATGTCTGAAGACGCATTAGAGAGATTAAGAAATAGAACTAGACCAGCAGTAGAAACACGCGATTTGCCCTTAATTTCTCCAGAATCAAGCGAAAATCCTACTTCCAACCATCAATTCATGAGAGTTGAAACCGAACAAGAGACAACCTCTTGGGCAAACATGGAAACGAAGCAGAGTACCGTGAGGCTGGAGAAAAATTTAACTCAAAGAATCAATCAATTGTGCCAGTCAGAAGAAATTAGTCGAGAAGTGCTATTTGAATCTTTATTCCTCTACTTTGAAGCTCATAATTCCGTGCAAAACAAGGTTCTCACCGAAGCCAGAAAAAGAGATCGAAAAAGACAAAAAATAGCCAACTACCGTCGGGCAAAATCAATGATAGAGCGCTTTGGCAAGGACTATTAATCGATTAAGTTATATTCTTTTTCTTATAACAACAAAAGAAAATTATTCTTTAATAAGGAAAAAACAACAACAACCGTACTGAATGACATAGTATAGTGATTCTACTTTCAGTTACATGAAGTAGTGTCACTTGAACCATAAGCTGTCGTACTTGGGTAACTTTTTTAAGTGATGCTTATTCGAGAAGAATCTTAGCTTTTCACCTGACCTTTGATGCGCCTTCTTATCGTAGCTGCATGATGGTAATACGAGATTGTGTGAGTCGTCATGGCCGTGTGGGGATTCTCAAAGACTGGCTGACTCAGGCTTATCGCCAAGCTTTGCATGAATCCGCTTCTACTTTGAGGGAGCGTCACTGGCAGCCTTATGCCCCATCTATTTCCAAGTGCATCCAAATAGCAGCCGAAGCCATTGAAGGCGAAAAAGCATTTCAATTTGAGTCGGGAGAGTTATCTTTATTGCGTCAAAAATTAGGTTTGTCGGGAGCATCATCATCAATTAATAGTTCTTCCAATTTGCCTGTTACTGCTACTTCCAAAAAGAAAACTAAAAGTCGTCCTGGGGTTCGCCAACCAAGTCGCGATGCTATTGGAGAGACGTGAAAGTATTAGAGCGTAATCTCAAAAACAGTCAAACGATCTCCCCAAGAAATATTACGTAATCCTTAAATTGAACAAAATTAGACAGCTTATGCTTCCATTTACGACAACTTATGGTTCAAGTGACAATATGCGAAGCGGTATCCTTTAGGAAATTTTAGCAATGGTATCTCTGCTTTTCTTTCACAAATCCAAACTTGCGAACTTTGTTTGAGTGACAACGAGGGCATTCCATACTTCATTCTCAAAAACATCTACTCGGTAAGAAAGTAGATTATAATTCATTTCAACATTCTATTCTGCAACGCCATTTAGTTAACCTGACAATACCAAGTAATGCTATGTATCAAAATATTTAATTTTTTGGGGATTAATTTGGAACTGAATTTTTGTCTGTTTTCTTTTTGTAGTTAGCTCTTGAGCTTCGATAATGTAGTCATCTTCGTTTAGCTGTTCTATGGTGCGCCACAATATCTTATTATTACGAGATTTATTACTCCCTAGCAAATCCAAATTCTTAAGCAGACAGTTTTTGGAAATTAACAAATACTGACCTTCTTTCAATTTATCCCACTTCATTCTACTAGCGATATAAATAAGTAGCTTTGTTTTGTAATTTCGTTTGGCATTTCCTCCAAGCTTTTCTTTGAAATCGATATTTTTGGAAAATAGTACGTTGCTATTCTGCTTTGAAGCACCCTCAAAGAATTCTAGAGCTACAGTGTAAGCATCAGCCAATTCATAAGTATAGTCAGCAGCTTTGGACAAATCGAAGTTGCGGGGTACTTTATCAATCTCATAATCGCGTATTCGTAAGACGCTTTTTACAGATACTTTTGCCCCTATTTGCTCTCCTTTTTGAAGCGAGCGCGCAAAAACTAATTCTGTCCGATGCAATGCTACTAAATCTTGGTTAAGCTGCGATCGCACACGAGCAGCAAATCCCCCGTCTTTAGTTCTCTTATATCCCAAACTATCAAGAAGATCGTTAGAACGAAAAGATACCAGCGAACCATTATCTTGGATAGCTGCTTCTCTGTACAAATAGAGAATAATGCTTACTTGTCTAGGATTCAAAAAAGTTAGCAGAGCCAGAAACAAACGCCTGATTCGACAGTCTTTGATATTTTCTAGGGCTTTATTGATTCCAACATCATTGCATATGCTCAAGTCTAAATTGTCATACTGAGCTTCTAATTCATTCCATTCAGCCTGAGAAAGCTTATCCAATGATACACGACGGGTAACTGCCAATTCTCTATCATCGTCAGAGTCAGCGTTTACCTGCATTTCAAGATAATAATTACCTTTATCTTTTCTCAGAATTGGTAACTGCACTTCAGGATTTCTAATAGAGGCAGAAGCTCGTGGCATGACCATCAGAAGCTGACCGTCTACAGGGAAAAAATCTTTGGTATGTTCACTCACCACACTACTATCTTAGACTATTTATCTTTACATAAGGATAATTATCCTGGACTCTTATGGTTTAGTTTTAAGAGCATTAGTCAATAAAATTTACACAACTTTACTTTCACCTGTGAAGCTCGCGTACGATTTTACCTGTGAAGCTCGCGTATTTTTTTAAAATCTACCTGTGAAGCTCGCGTACGATTTTACCTGTGAAGCTCGCGTATTTTTTTTGAGACTCCAAAATTAAAAATCTTTTGTTATTGAGATTTTCATCAATTTTACCTGTGAAGCTCGCGTACGATTTTACCTGTGAAGCTCGCGTATTTTTTTAAAATCTACCTGTGAAGCTCGCGTACAGTTTTACCTGTGAAGCTCGCGTATTAGTAATTTTGTACTGTTGAATTATTATTTTTGACGGTGTTAAGCTGCAATAGAAATAAATCAATATGACTGGAGAAGAGAATTTTTAGTAATTCAATGTGTTTGGTTGATAAAACCAGCAACCTTGGTAATTATTTTAGAAATAAACACGTAAAATAGAGCCTAGAGTCCATGCGGTCAAGCACAAATCTAAGCCCTTAAGTGTCATTTCCCTGGCGGGGGAAATAGGCACATCAATATTTACATATCTATTAAATATACTATGTCAATTTTAGAAATTTGACATAAACACATGAGTGTCAATTTTTTCTATTGGACATTCAACTGCTTTGCTGTGCTTATCTAACCATGGATCTAGGCTCCAATTATCTTTTGGAAGTCTACATTCAATGACGCAACAATTCATTTCAGACCATAAACAACAACTACTAAATCAACTTACATTTGCCGAATACCAAGAACTTCAGTGCGGAAGTGGAATTCACCCCGATATTATTAAGTTAAATTTTTTTCACTTAGAAGGAAACACAGCATTAGATCGCCTGTTCATTTCCGATAAGCTTAAGAGAATCAACACTGGTGCAGTTAGCTACAACTTTCTCAAACGCTATCGCCATATTGAAGCTGGAGGTTGGTGGGTATCGGGGATTGATGTCCTCAATAACTACTATGACGATCTCTGGGGACAATTTAAACCTACAAATCCTAGACTATCGGCAGATAAAGGAAAGATCATCAAATATGAAGGTCCTCCTAAACACCCGACAGGAATAATTGCCCTCAAAGTTTCTAGGCGAATCTGGCACGCTGTAGCTCGCCTAAACAATATCAAGCTATTTCTATCTCCCTTAGCCTTGAGACTTAGCAGTCGCGCTACCCCAATCTCATTCTGGTCATGGGTAGTAAATAATCCTGAAGTTCCCTTAATCATTACCGAAGGGGCTAAAAAAGCTGCTGCTTTGATTAGCGCAGGTTATGCAGCGATCGCTCTACCGGGTATTTTTAACGGCTATCGCCAACCCAAAGATGAATTTGGAAGGCATACGGGGCTGGCTAAACTAATTCCCCAACTTCAAGTCTTTGCCACACCTGGACGCAAAGTTTATTTTGCCTTCGATCGAGATACTAAAGCTAGTACCATTGCTAATGTGAAGTGCGCGATCGCCAAAACGGGAAAACTTTTTGTCTTAGCTGGAGTTGATGTTAAAGTAATTCGCTGGCCTGAAACAGCAAAAGGAGTTGACGATTTAATTGTTCGACACGGTGCAAAGGCATTTCACCAAGCTTATAGTCAGGCATTATCTCTCTCTACTTGGTTGGTTCAAACACAAGTCCAATTAACCTATAAAGCTAATATCCAGGTAAATCGACGCTACTTAGGTTCTTTAAGGGGGGCAGAAGTGAGACTGGGAGACGAGAAGACCGAGAGACGAGGAGTCCTAAAGGATATATCGAAGTGTATCCCTTTAGGGACACCTTCGGATAACTGGGGGACAGAAAAAACTTCTCCAAGCCCCCAAGTCTCTACGTCCCCAAGTCCCCTCCACATTCCCGACACTGCTAAACTAATCGGCTTAAAATCACCAAAAGGAACAGGAAAAACTCACTTACTCGAACAGATAGTAGATCGAGCAACCAAAGAAGGTAAGTGGGTACTGCTATTAACTCACCGTATTCAATTAGGTGAAGCACTTTGTCAAAGAGTAGGACTTCCTTATCTGACAGAAATCAAAACCGTCGAATACGGAACTGTCCTTGGTTATGGACTCTGTATCGATTCCTTGCATCCTAACTCAGGAGCAAGATTTAACGCTGATAACTGGAACGATGGAATAGTAATTATCGATGAAGCAGAACAAGTAATTTGGCATCTGCTCAATTCTGCTACCTGCGCTTCAGAAAGAGTAGAAATTCTGGCACAGTTTAAAACTCTAATCCAAAACAATCTTTCAGGGGACGGTCAAGTATATCTCGCCGATGCCGACTTATCCGATGTTGCTATTGACTACATTCGAGGACTGGCAGGATTTCACGTCGAACCCTTTGTAGTGGTCAACGATTGGCAACCGCCACAAGAACAACGCTGGATAGTACATAACTATGAAGACAAAAATCCTGCTCGTTTAGTTAAAGATTTAGTAAATCATATTAAAACTGGAGGCAGACCATTTATTAGTTGTTCGGCTCAAAAACTCAAGTCCTCATGGGGAACACAAAATTTAGAATCTTATCTCGAACAACAATTCCCTAATAAGAAAATTCTCCGCATAGATTCGGAGACAGTGGCAGATCCGAATCATAGAGCCTATGGGTGCATTGCTTATCTCAATGAAATCTTACCAAACTACGATATTGCGATCGCCTCCCCTTCGATTGAAACGGGGGTTAGTATTGAATGCGAGAGACCAGATAGATGTTGTTCTGAAGTTCCCATTGCCTTTAATTTATTACTACAGGGAATAAGTTCTAGTTTAGTCAAAACCAAACGAGTCTCTCATTTTGATTCAGTTTGGGCGATCGCCCAAGGAGTACAGACAGCTGATTCCATTCGTCAAGTATTGGCTCGCATCCGAGCTTCGGTTCCCCGATATCTTTGGGCAGCTAAACGGGGATTGCACAAATGTATGGTGGGCAATGGAGCTACTGTTAAAAAAGCTTTAATTGCCAGCACCAAAAATAAAGCCAGCAAGAATATTCAATATTTACAGCAGAGTGATGCCTCTTTAAGTGACCTCGATCTCGATATTAACTTTCAACCAGAATCCCTAAACACCTGGGCAAAACGTGGCTGCTATATAAACCTCACCATGCAAAACTATCGCAACTCAATTGTTGAGGGTTTAATGAGGGAAGGACATTTTATAACCGCTCCGGACGAACCTCAAACAGAAGAATTTGATCTGACAGACGAAGTAGAGTCACAATTAAAACAGGTAGCCGAAACTAAATATCAAGCAGAATGTAGCTCTATTGCAGATGCGCCTATACCGACTGATTCAGAGTATCAGAAACTAAAAGATAAACGAGCTAAAACTAAATCAGAAAGATGGAGCGAACGTAAAGGCAACTTAGTTAGGCGTTATGGCAGCGATATATCCGTTACCTCTGAATTAGTCCAGAAAGATGATGAGGGTTGGTACGGTAAAATACTTTCTCACTATTACCTTACCGTCGGTAGACCATACTTGATTGAACGAGACTCAAGACAGTTAAGAGCGATCGCTCTTTATAATCAGAATCGTTTATGGCTGCCAGATTTCAATCGTAGTTTATTATCGACACCTTTGCGATTACTAGAAACTTTAATTGTTGGTTTGCTTAAACCAGGGGTTCAATATCGAGGTAGCGATCGCAACCTCGGGTTAATTGCTGAATTAGCTCATGCTAATCAAAGAGAACTTAAAACTTTCCTTGGTTTAACCATAGTTGAATCTGATACTCCGATCAAAATAGTTCAGAAGCTGCTCAGTTTGTTAGGACTCAAGCTGACTTGTATCGGTCGTCTGGGTTCTAGAGGTCACCGAGAGCGAGTTTATACCTATGAACCTCCAAATGATGGTCGCTCAAAGATATTTGCCCATTGGCTACAACGAGATAGTGCCTTCATCCAAACTGAATCTAGCACTGTTTCTAATCTGTCTTCCGTGTCCACTATCGGGAAAGATAATAATATATCTCAACCTCTGGACTCTAAAACTGAACGAGAATCTAAGCAACATGACCTACAACCAGGGGCGATAGTTGAATGGTTAAAAGCTAAGGGACGATGGATCGTACAGGCCACTACTGGAATAGTGGCCAAAATTAAAAATACCCAGGGTAAAGAAGTATTAGTAAACACTCAAGAATTAAAACTTTGCTAAAAGTGATAATTAAGTAATCAGATTGTTTGGAAAAAAAGTCACCCGTACACCTCCGCGTCCGTCATAAACGCCTGGGGAGACCCCAGGCGACGCGGACTTGTAAAACGAAGGTGCCTTCTTACGAAAGGTGCTTCGGGGGGGAAACCCCCAAGACCGCACTTTCGCGCTGCGGGTGACCGTTGGTCAAGATGAGCGAACTAAATGCCGATAACATAGATTTATTTGAGTAAAGCGATCGCCATAATGAATTATCTAAACTTTAATCGCTTAACAGCCCTTTGTTTTCTGCCCTCACCACGACGGTCGTATTTAGCAGTAGTAGCAGGAGAAGCATGACCTGCTAATTCCTGCACCGTAAACACATCTTCACCCTCTGCCAAAAGATCGCTACAAAAAGTACGCCTAAAATCATGAGGCGAAAAATGTTTGACTCCCGCACTCATTGCTCTTGCTTTTACTAATTTATATATCCCATCTCCATCACTAGCAAAATGACGTAAGATTACCTTTCCTCCTTTATTGACAGGACAGATTAATGCTCCTGGTAAATCACCCCTAACTTTTAGCCAATCTTCAATCATGCCTATAGCTTCAGTTGTCAAATAAACGAACCGAAATTTGCCTCCTTTTCCCCGACGGATGGTTAATTCTCCCGTTGCTAAATCTAAATCATCAAGATTCAATTGAACTATTTCCTGTCGCCTAATACCACCACAACGTAGAATGGCAATCACCGCAGCATCCCTTATGGCGATCGCACCTCCTTGTTCGTGGCAACATTCAATTAAACTTTCTATTTCCTTAGTAGTTAAAGCCCGACCTCTTAATTGCCCCGTTCCTTTAACATTAGGAATATCGACGGCTTTATGATAGTCAGATGCCTCAATTAAATCTAAACGATAGGCGACCGTTAGTACTTGACGTAGAGCGACTAACATTTTATTGGTAGTAGTTGGAGCGAGTCTTTGTTTGAGAGCGGTTCTAACTGCTGCGGTGTGGTGGTAGCGTAACTTCGACCAATCTAAAGAAAAAGCATCGCATTCTTCTTCGGTCAAGAGACGGGCGATCGCATTGAGAGAAGACAACATTGAACGACGCGACCCTTCACTTAACGAACTGAGGTAAACTGTGGCGGGATGAAGGGTAACGGGAACTGGTTGTGGTAATTTAAGTTGTTCTGCTTGGGAATAGAGCAGATAACTCACAATTGTTTTTTTTTAGAGTTTCTTAATTATCATCTCATTACGAGTGCATTTGCGATCGACTTTGTTAGTAAGCGAAGAAAGCGATCGCCAATTTAATGTGCAAAAATTTTACACATTACAGAATCACAATTTTTTATTTGATAAGTAGTTGAGTATAATCCCATTGATGTAGCTGAAGTGGGGTAAATCAAATTTATTCATTATTTGCAAAACAAGCTATTACAATCGGGGCTAGTAGTAGCCGATGCGATTCGTTCTCCCTTAAGACTTAATTTTCCGATAGAAGTTGCCGAACGTTATTTTCCCTCTTTGTTTTGATACTTTTGAATAGATTCTCAAAATAGCTCTTGAGAATTGATGTTTCCAAGAGCTATTTTGGAGGAAGTCCTATATTTTCGTGGTTTTTGATTAACGGTGTTAGCAGGGTAAAATAAGTCATGCATCATCGGAGAAGCAATAGATGGCGCCCTCGAAAAAGCCATGGCAAAAAAGACGAAAATCTGCTGCCTCAAACAACGAATTAACTGTCTTGCCCATCGATCCTCTTACTGTCTCAGAAGAAAGCGATCGCAACTCACTAGAAAGAAAAGTAGAAAGGGCTTTTTATGAAGCTGGGATGGCGTTAATGGAGTTAAGGGATAGGAGGTTATATCGCTCAACTCACGCTACGTTTGAAGAGTACTGTCGCGATCGCTTTGACTACACTCGCCGTCGTCCCTATCAGTTGATTGAAGCTGCTCTGATTTACGACAACTTAATCGAAAAATGTGCAAAATTTTTACACATTTTACCGACCAAAGAGGGTCAAGTACAACCCTTAACTCAACTAGATACGGAGTCACAACCCTTAGCTTGGGAGACTGCTGTAGAAGAGGCAGGAGGGAAAGTGCCGACGGGAAGGATCGTTAAAGATGTGGTGCAGCGCATCAAGGATAAAACTTCAGCACCGATACCTTTTCGAGTAGGGGAAGTTTGTCAGATTATGGCACTTGATAATCCCGAATTGCGGGGGAAAAGTGGCTGTTGGTGTATTGTGAGTGAGGTTTATGAGTTTAGCTGTTTGGTTAATACCTGGAATAACGAATATTTTCTGCGACCCGAAAATCTGAAATCTTTGAGATATTCGACCGATGAATGCAAGCAGATGGAGAATCTGGGTGTTCGCATGACTGAGTTATATGAAACGGGTAAATTGGATGAAGCAGCACTTTGGGTTCTCAATGGGTTGACGAAGCTTAAAACTCCATATCTGACGCTTTTAGAGTCAAAGCTACTGGCACTTTTAGAAGATTTCTATATATTCCACGATGTAGAATAACTACTAAATGAAGATTTAATTTATAAACTTCTACAAAGTAAATCGCTATTAGTGCTGTTTATTCTTTCTTAATATTTGACTATCGATTAAAAGAGAAACTATTTTTTCATAATTAAAGAATAGGTTTCTTTTGTTGTTATAAGAAGAGGTATATTTGGATTAGGCAAGCGGGTAGTCAACTTGTACAGAAAATCAGCTAGCAGCTGTTCTCCGCTTAATGATAAATATTTAGAAGTATTCACTCGATCAAAAGGATGTCCTGATTCACGAATCTCTTTAAAATATTTCTGTAATAGATCATCTTCTCATTTACCAGCCTCTTCATAATAAATCATGATTGATTCGTTGCGATCGCCAACATATTTCACTGAACGCTCAACAATCGGTAGAGAAGTAATAGTTGATGATCTTTACAACCAGCTTCATTCTGTGGCGATCCCGAAGGGTAGGCGGAGCCTAATCGCTTTTGCATTTTCCAAGTTAATCAAACAGATATTTAGATGCCTTGATTTTTGTTGGTCACAAACTCAAATAAATCACAAGGCATTACTATTCCTTTTACTCCTTCTTTGGATTGATAAAGCTCATCAATTTAGAATAACATTGATTGCACATGGTCCTTTCTTACCCTGCCCGATGTCGTATTCTACTTTCTGACCTTGATTGAGCGTAGTATTGCGACCGCCTTGAATTTCCGAAGCATGTACAAAAAGATCCTTACCTCCATCGTCTTGAAGAATGAAACCAAAACCTTTTTCGTCATTGAAGAACTTTATCGTACCAGTACTCATACCGTCTTTTCCTTATTCAATAAATAATCGCAGTAGATCGCAGTGTATCGCAAAAACAGCGGTGGCAATTCATTTAGATTATTCTGGCTACCGTAAATTATCGCTCTTACCAAACCGTAGGACAAATAATTTGTGCCGATTCATCCGTCAAATAGAAATTGGTAACTGAATTATTAGATTTAGAGCAGCGTAAAGGCTCAACTTGTTTATGATAAGGATTCCAAACCGCTACTACTTCACGTTTCTGCTTTTTGCGAATTAGTTGACAGTTAATGTGAACTGTTTGCAACCAAACAATCAAAGCACTATGTAACTGTGCCGTGACTAAAATACGCGATCGCTCGTGCAAATCAATTAGTTTGCGCTTCAACTCTAATTTAGTAGCTTCAAGACGATTCTTTTCTCGCTCAAACTCTTCTTCCTTTGATTTTCTTTTTTGGCTTTTTGCGGTGATTTCCTGGATAATATCTCCATAATATTCAGAGATTCGTTTCTCATCTCGTTGCAGTTGGCGGTGATTTTTTTGTCGCCAGGGAAGTAATTCTTGCTCAATCAGTTGTTCAGAGTGCTTTTTGCCTATTTGAAGTAATTGTTCAAAATCAATATTTGTCTGTTGCTCAATTGATGGAGTGGCGATGCGGTCAACTGTCCATAATAAAGCATCACCAAGATCGATTCCTGTAACTCCTGTAATCCCATTAACCCAAAAAGAAACCATCCCCAAGCGTTTTTCCGAGGCTTCGGCAGTATAATCAACATTAAATAAGACATAGGGTGTAATGGCAGGTACAGCAGAATTCACTTTAATCAAGCCATTTTGAGGACATAAGGTATCAGCTACTAATTTGTCAAACCCACTTTGTTTTAAATAGCCGTCATATTTAATTCCATAGCTTGCCACATAACCACTGCTATTTAACAAGCCCTCAAATCGCTCTAAAATATCTGAATTGTAGGTTACAAAATAGTTGTTTCTGCTAGTTTCGGCACTTGTCGTAAAAGTAACTAATTCACTTATCTCTAAAATAGATGCTATTTTAGGGGGCAACAAAACTTCTAGATTTTGCTCGCAAGTCCACTCAGCTACTCCATCAAATTGAGTAACCATCTGGTTAATTGTATTTAGAATTGTATTATGCCTCAAATTCATCTCCAAACAACTGTTCGTCAAATTCCTGTATTTCTTGATAGCTGTGTTTGGCATCAAGTAATTGTTGACCTAAATTACCAAAAGCGGAGTCTAGTTGTTTTGAGTTTTCATTGGCTAACCAAAGGTCAACAACCGTCTCGCTAAAGTCAAATTCATCTCCCATATTACCGAGGATGGTATCAATTTCCCCCACCACTAACTCAAACATATTAATTTTGTCATGAAGTATTTTAAGGATATAAGCTTCTATACTGTTGGCTAGGCAAAAGTTAAAAATAAACACATCCTGAGTTTGCCCTATACGATGTAGGCGACCAATCCGCTGTTCAATTTTCATCGGATTCCAAGGGAGATCGTAATTGATAATCGTATTAGCAAACTGAAGATTACGTCCTTCTCCGCCTGTTTCTGATGCCAACATTACGTTGACTGATTCTCTAAAAGAATCAATTGCTGCATCTTTAGCTTTTAAAGACATCGAACCTTGAAAACAAGTATGTTCAATACCCTGTTTAGCTAAATACTTAGCTAAATAAGACATAGTTGACTTGTAATTGACAAACACTAAAGTTTTTTGAGTCGATTTTTGTAGTAGATCTAGCAATTGTTTCGCCTTCTCGAAGTTCTTCATACCCGATGCGCGTTTGAGTAAAAAGGCAAGCTCATCGTGGTCGAATCTTTTTTGTAGTCCTTTGATTGTATCTGTTAAAGCCACAGAACTACTCCCCGAACGCATCAGCAAGTTATTGCGAGTTAATTTATCAATACTTTTGGGATGTTGACGTAAATATTGGTTAATTGCTTCATATAACTCTCGTTCTTTTGCTTGGGGAGTAACGGTAATTGTCGTGGCAAAACGCTTGGGAAGTTTGATATCTACTACCGAACGAGTATTTCTCACCATCACTTCTCGCATCAGTTGACGCAGTTTTTCGGGATTTTTCGGTACTCGTCCATTGGATGAACCTACATACTCTTGTTTAAATTGAGCTTCGGTGTTCAGTAATCCTGGCTTGAGAAGAGTCAAAAGGTTAAACAGTTCTACCAAATTGTTTTGGACTGGCGTAGCAGTTAGCATCAGAATAAATCGCTTATGAATAGCGTTAACCAACTTCCAGTTGAGGGTACGGCGATTTTTTAGGTGGTGGGCTTCATCAATAATGACCAAATCCCACTCACGCTCGGTAACGTATTGAAAATGACTTTTGTGCTTGGCAGTATTAATTGATGCCACAATCCGCTCGTTGAGATGCCAAAATTCTTCAGGGTTACAGTCTCGTTCGTCGGTAGTAATAGTAGGTATCGCAAATTTTTCATTTAACTCCACCTGCCATTGAGATACCAATGTAGCTGGAGTTAAGACCAGTAGAGATTTGATTTGCCCCCTAGCTAAATATTCCTTGCAGATCAGAGCAGCTTCGATGGTTTTGCCTAATCCTACTTCGTCTGACAACATAGCTCGACCACCGAATTGTTTAATCACTTTTTTGGCAGTTTCAATCTGATACCAATGTTTGTCTATATGATGTAAAGCGGGTAGACATACTAACTGGTCGTAGTCAGCCAGAATTTTGAGTTGAAATAGAGATTGACGAGCTTCAAAACTCTCAAGCTTACTTCTGTGCCTGTTTTTCAAAGCATCTGCTGCTGCGCTTTCGATAAAACGGAAGGAGTAAAAGTCTGACATATTTTATTACTAATTAGGATAAAAAATAGTTTATTTAAACTACATTTTATATAAACTATAAAACAAGAAATCATGTATATTTTTAAGCCATGGTCTTACTTCGCTTGTGAACTGCTGTCCTTTTTCTGGCAGCTAATAGAATTTATACAGTAAAACGAATTATGCAAAAGATGAATTTCTAAATCCTATCCGATTAACGTGGAATCGAGAGAATGACTGAAATTCATCACACTACCATCATGAATTGGATTAGAAAAGCAGGAATCAAATTGCCAAATGCACCAGAAGAGGACGAAATACCTGAAATAACTGAGATTGATGAGTTATTTGCGTAGCTTATCCTTTAGGACAGACTTTCATTGGAAATAAAAAAAACCAAGTCGGGGTTTGGACAGTAGTGAATTGTAACTTGAACCATAAAATGGGAATAATAGAAGCATAAAATGAGACTGTTTCTATTTTGAGAAAACAATTACGTTTCTCCGATCACATCACGGTTAGGTTGGCGCACTCCAGGTTTGTATTTTCTTTTTTGAGTATTCCTTAAGCCAGGAGAAGGATTGTTGGTTAGTAAAACCGAAGAAGATACTTCTGATAAACCCAGTTTTTGACGTAGTAGAGTTAATTCTCCCGATTCAAACTGAAGTGCTTTCTCCCCTTCGATGGCTTAGAAGTGCCATTTGGAGACATTTAGACACAGATGGTGCATAAGATTGCCAATGCTGCTCAGTTAGACTGGAAGCATTTTCATCTAAGGCTTTTCGATAAGCTTGAGTGAGCCAATCTTTTAGAATGCCCACACAGCCAATGCTTCGTTCGTAAAAATGTTCCCAATGAGTTTCTAATTCTGGTGGTCTATCCAAAGCCATTTTCTCTCCAAAACTTTTGAGTACCCGTTGAAACTCCACCAAGTCTTGGGAACAGTCGGCTTGATAACGAGAAAAATGAATATCTATGCTACGACGAGAAAGTTGACCGCGCTTGATTACGAAATTCTAGTAATTCGTAAGTACCAAATAACCCATGTAAAGTATCTGTCATACTAGCCATTGACTGCATTGCATCCATTTGAGCTTGTTGTCTGCTACTACTAGCCATCTTGGAAAATCTTTGAGCTTCATCAGTCAAAAAAACAATCATGCGTCGATGTCGTATGTTGACGATTACTTGTTCTCTTAAGGTAGATAAATGACTTCTATCTGAACCAATACTCTTTTGAGATCGTCTGCTTTTTTTGAGTTGACTTCTTCTGGACATCAACTTAGATGGAACTGGTAAATCAGTTAGAGAAGTCAAAACACTTTGATAATAACTTTTCCAATCAAAACTGCCTGATTCGGGAGCGCGAGCTTCTACTGTCGCAAAAGAGCAGATAATCAGAATCTTTGACCATTCGCCCTAAATGTTCCTTTACCATCACTTTACTAATTTGACGTAGTAGGGTGGTTTTTCCGACTCCTGTTGGACCAAACAAAAAAATTATTGAAGCTCCGCCTGGATTACTTATTGCATCTCGGAATTCTTCGTAAGCCTTTTTTAGATGTGGATGTACTACTGTACAATCACGAAATAAATCTAACTTTTGTTGTTTAGACAGGGTCGGATAGTGACGGTCAGTGCGTCTATAAATGGGCATTACCAAAACTCCTCATAAGGTTTAATTTCTGCTGTTTTTTGAGACTGTAGAGACTCGGTTTCACTAACCACTGATGTAGTCTTTTGAGAAGACTCTGATTCGATCTCTTCATGACTAGAAATGGTTGATAAAATATTTTTAGCTTCCCCATCCTTTAACCTCTGCATGAGAATCGATTCAGTGGCTTGAGTTCCTTCCAGGAAATCTGCCAGAGCTTTCGCTGTGATGGTAAATTTTTGTCCATGTTTTTTGTGCTGTTGTCGCAACTCTTGTGTCGCTAATTGAATTTCTCGTTCCGAACGACCATGAAAAATACTGTAGTATTGGGAGATGCACCTAACCCATTGTCCTCGCACGTAGGCATAGGCAACTCCCGCGTCGCTTGGGTCATACCTGACATTCACTCGTGTCTTTTCAATGCTGCCATTGCGAAAACTATTATGCCAATAGTAAAGATGGTTAATTTTGACTCCCTGATTGGAGATGACTTTGGCCATTCCCTTAGAGGTGGTGGGCAAGGTTAAAATGCGGAAGTTTTCATCATAGGGAATTAATCGGCTCGGTCTTGAACCAGTTTGAACTATGCCTTGGTGATAGGCATCAAAAGGACTCTGACCTAATGCGGGATGCTCTTGATGGTCATAAAATTCGTACACCCAATTACATAAATATTGATATAAACTTTCTAGTGTCCAAACTGCATGACGACGTGGATTAACGGCGGTCGTAACCTGACGAGAGTTTTTTGTGATTTGTGTGTTACCTGCCAAATTGTGAATAAACATAGTGTTGGCAGTTCCGAAAAGACGCTCGCACACAGAACCAAAACGTGGTTTTCCCCCTGGTCTAGTTTTTGAAGTACATTCATACATGGCAAGTAGTCTTTCAAAATAAATGCTACTAAATTCTTTTCCTCCATCCACCACTAAACATTGAGGAAAACGCCCATAACGACGAACACAGTCTCGCATCACCATCATGCAACTGCGATACGATGGAGGGTCGAAAGTCAGATAAAAGGCTAGGATTCTTCGAGAATAAGCATCCGATACGAAAGTTACCCAAGGACGACCTAATATTGCTTGAGTTTTTGAGGAAACTAATTCGATATCTAGCTGGGTATGATCTATAGTCGTACAAGATATGGTTAGGACAGTGAGGATGATGGGATCGTAAGTAGCAAGTAGCAAGTAGCAAGTAGCAAGTAGCAATTAAAAAAATGTCCTAACATTAATGCGTATTGCTATAGATGGCAAATAGCCCAAGGACGATCGGGTAGAGAACCAGTTACACTGGTGTCTAGATGTGATTTTTTCCGAAGATAATTCTCGGATTCGTAAAAATCATGCCCCGCGAAATATGACTATCCTTAAAAGGCTGGCTCTCAATTTGCTTCGCCAAGACACCTCTAAAACTAGCCTGAAGATGAACGAGAGGGGTGCTGGGGAAACCCCAGCATACCCAATCGAGTTGTTGAAACGTTATCAGGCTGGCTTAGATAATAATTTTCTGCTTCAGATTTTGTCTAATTGTGGCATATTTTGACTCAGCATTTTGATGCGATTACCCTGTTTTCAAAACCTTTAATTACTCGTAAAGACCGAGAAAATGCCAGTAATCATCGGAGACAAATTCATCACCATCATCGGACCAGTCGTGAGTATCATCTAAGTAGTCGGGTTCTCCCGAATAATACTGTTCTTCCTCGGCAAATTCGGCTCGAATCGAATCAAACTGTAGGCGATCGCTTCTTGATAGATTCGCCTTATTTGTATAGTCTGAAGATAAAGCCTCATCACTACTTTTTTCTAGAGCTTCTTCACTATTAGCGATCGCCAATTCTCTTTCTCCTCCTAATACGTTTCTCAATCATGTTTCGTTTTCGATGAAAGCTTAGTAAACTTTTGACAGCCAGATAGGAAAAAAACCTTGAGGGTCGGTCAATCTAGCTTGGAATCTGCTCGTTCGAGTTGAATAACTTCATCAATGGAGGTAGCATCGCGACCTTTGAGGTTGTGAGATTGGTCGAGTTGATGTGAGAAATGGTGCTGCTCTATATCTTCTCGCTGCTGGAGAACTCTACGGATTACCTTATCTCCTCTGCCAGTAAGAGTGCGAATCGAACCGATACCGATATACCACTTATCTTGATGAGATCGCTCATGAGCATTATTAAATTCTATCACTGTATCAATTGCTCGATTGATATCGCGTTCTGCCTCGATAGTGCGCTGTTGTTTTTTCCTACCATTATTGCTGGTTGATTTACTGCTTGGTTCGATATCTTGTTGGCGATTGCTCTTTTTCGATTGTTCATTGTCGTTACTGTGGTCAAGCGTTCCCCGCCTTGCAAAGGCGGGGCTTGCGCTTGACCGCGGAATGCGGTCAGAATTACTAGTGTTCTTGTCGCCAGAAGAAACGTTTATTTGCTCTTTCTTAGCCGAAGACGATAATTTTTGTTCGGTAGGTCTAGGTTGGTTGGCATTAGTCCTTCTATTAGATTTTCCTAGAGGATCCCTAACGGGTATATCCGAAGGTGTCCTAAAGGATACACCTTCGGACATTGTACCCTTGTGGTATAACCGCTTCGCATATGGTTGCGCTGATGAAACATCTTCTCCATCGTTAAAACTGAATTGGGATATAGTTTGACTCAACAGTTCTACGGAGTTGCACAGTTGAAATAGAGCCTGTTGTTTTTGAGAATTCGTATTTTCAACTACTGCCTCTGGAGATATAGCAGAAAGAGAATTTCCAAGAGCAGTTTGATTATTTGATTGCTTTTGTAGACTGGCAACCGTTTCAAAAACTGCTTGAGGATTCGGCTCGTCAATCTCCAGACGTTCGGCTAAAGATAAGCCCATCTCCGTCCAAGTAAATAAAGCCTGAATTGTCTCGGCGTTAGTTAACTCTAACTTGTTCGATATAGCATTGAGGCGGGAAAGAAAGAAAGAAGGAATGACAACGTTAGAATTTTGCGAAGAAACTGATTCGTTCATCATAGAAAATGATTTACTCTGGTTGGTTTTGGATTTACTTTTAGCTGTACTTTTGTTTTGGACTTGTCCCTCAAATTTTGAGGTCGTCGCTTCGGAGCAAGCTGATTGAAATTGTTCTATCACTTTTACATCAAAAAGATGCAGTTTTATTCCCAAGCGTCCATCGATATTACCCGCACCATCGCTAATCTTATAATCAAAATAATTGCGACCAGCAGCTAATGAACGTCTTAATTCGGGATTTTTCTCATCTAAAATTTGATAATGTCCCTGAATGGCTGCGCGGAACTCCATCTCAGGAACGGTAGGGGGACAATACCAGTAAGCAGCAATCGTCGCATAAATTGCTCTAAATAAGTGAGTATAGAGGTTATCTTTATCGAATCTTGGAGGAACCAATTCGGCAAAATAGCGATCGCATTTAGTCGCCACCGCTCGACTATAACGAGAAGCTACCTGTCGCTTGGACAAATCTTTAATTTCTTCTCCTAATAAATCTCGAAGATTGGTAATTGCATCAATTACTAGCTTCGCTTCACATAGAGTTGGAATCTCAAATACGCACTCTATCGGTTCGTTCTTTCGTTTTAATGCCCCTGTAAAAGTTACGCTATATTTGCTCTTATATTCAAACTGGGCGGTTTGTATCACTTCCGTACAGCGTCTTCCAGTTACTACCGCCAAACCCGCAGCAATTTCTGACCACTGATAACTCTTGAGTAACACCTCCGCTCTTTTGACTATCGCATCGGGGTGGGAAATAAATTTAGTAGTTCTCTCACTAAGGCGATCGCTAGCTCGATTGTTAATCTGAGTCCAGGTAGCCTTATCGAAATCCACTACATCAAGGGCAGGATGCTCTGGGTCTAATACTTTGAGCGCATTACGAACATCGCTAAGATAATCTTTTTGTTGAGTAGGCTCGATTAATCCCCTGCCTTCCATGACCGAAATTAGATGTTCGAACCAGTCATAGTAGCTATTATCATCGTTTTTTAGTTGTGGCAAACGCTCTTGTAATAACTCACGAAGCCATTTAGTTCTACCGTTTGCTGCTGCTGTTTCAATTAAATCGGAGGTCACATTTTTAATTCTATACCTTCTTTTTTTATTGTACCCTTATCTTTTTAATTTGTCAGTATTTTAAAATAAGCTTATAAATATTTAATAAACTCAACGACGAATTTTGATAATCTTGAACGAACGCACAGAAAAAGAGATTTTGGGTACTACAGTGGCAGTTTTGACGTGAGAAAAAAATGTTATAATACAAACTATATTAGAATGTATCTTACATTTTGTCTATGTCTAACATTTCGATTTACTTGTCTTCTGAAAAAGAAAAGGCCTTAGACGATCTCATTGAATATTACAGTAAACGCTCTGTTTTAAAGTCACTCAATCGCAGTGCCTTAATCGATCATTTAATCGAACAAGAAGCACAAAGAATTGAAATCGAACAAATGGTAGAAGACGCGGTATATATCGATGAAAATGATTTGGGATGGAGCGAGGAGGAATTAAGTTGTCAAGCTATAGACGCGGAAGTATCTGGTTGATTAACTTCGATCCACAAGTAGGAACTGAAATTAAGAAAACTCGTCCTGGATTAATTATCAGCCACAGCAAATTCAACCAAGTGCGGTCTAAGGTTACGGTTCTACCAATAACTAACTTTGAGCCTCTACGTAAAAACAAATCCGCAAGAGTAGTAGTAGAAGCTTCTGCTGATAATGGTTTGAAAAAAAAGAGTGAAATTATTGCAATCGAGCCAGCTACATTTGACAAAAAGCGGTTCATACAGTTTTTTGGCGACTTAGAAGTAGAACTCTTAGAGTTAGTGACAAAAAAGCTTGTATTATATTTATCTTGAAAATCTTCTTTAATTATGTCCAAATCAAACTTATGTCAAAGCTGTGTTAATTATCAGAGAAAGACGTACGGTGGAATATTCTTCAACCTTCAATGGAAATTCCTCCCGACAGGGTTTAGACTACACATAGACCACTTGACCTCTTAAGTAAGAGAAAATATTTTTATCGATCGCGTTGACACAATTGGGAACTGGCTATTGTCTGTGGTTGGTTAGTAGCGACTAATAAAAGCTCTCCATCGGGTGCGAGCGCTACGGCGTTCGGCTCTACTATTGGATCTCCAGGCTGCCAGAATGAAGAAGAATCGAGCGATTGCGTATCCTTTTTATTTTTACTGCCACCCCGTAGGATCTCCTGAATCTTGATAGCGTACTCATCGCTGTAGTCTAAATCTTTGTAAAATTCATCATACGGCGACTTAGCCGTTATAGTTAAACGATTATCGCGATCGAATCTACCTTCGGAACAAATACTACGAACAACCTCTGCTGAGGTTTCTTCTTGCCCTATTGGGGCAAGCACGATTTCATCATCTGCATTGTTTTCAGGCGAATTTATATTCACCGTTCCGTCGATACCCAACTCCGAACTAGCTGTAATATCGCTTTGAGGTGTCAGGCGATCACTCTGTCTAATTCCCAGTATGGCATCGCTTGTGATGTCGATATTGCCCGCGTTTCCTTCTACTGCATTGGCTGTAATATCGCTATTATTTATTCCCAAGAGAGTTTGGTAATCGCGGAAATTCGTTTCGCCAATAAACACATACATGATCGAGATAATAATGTTTAAAATTGCGATAGTGATTCTGATGAAATGCCACTAAAATGGTCATGATTTCGCTCTTGCTCATTTGACCGCGAGAGAGGGCGAGGAGACCTCGCCCTCTCTAATCGCGGTGTTGGCGATCGCGTCTACGAGTTTTTAGCCCTTGTGAGAGTAGCTGAGATCGCCATTGAGGTTCAAATTCATGACAAAAAACGATTCAGCGCGTTGGGCGGGTTTCCCGACTTGAAGCGACTGAATCAAGACATCATCTAGGTCGCAAAACAATTCTGTCTTTAATAAACATGGGTTGGGAGTGCTGAATCAGATATATTTTCAGCTTACTACTCCCTCCTTTTCTTATCCCGAACTCAGGTTATTAATATAATTCTTTATTTATATAAATCAAAGCCTCAATAGCTTTTCTCTTAAGTATTTCTAATTTTAGTCAACCACGCAATAAGCATCTTGGCTTTCTCCACTCTCTTCACACTCTCGACTCAGAATGGAGAAAACATCAATGCTCAATAAACTTAACAAAAATTTATCAGAAATTATTGCTAAAAAGTTTGGGTATTTTCGGGTATGTTTGGATATTTTGTAGAAGACAAAAATTCTAATTGGCAAGAGAAAATATCGTCTGGGTAAACAATCCAAATTGCTGGTTAAACTGAAATTGTCTTACTTTCCAAAAAACTTATGATTATTACTCCTACCGAAAGAATTGATGTCGAAATAATTCCCGAAATTCTCCAGATGCCGATCTACTATCTCGAACAAAACGGCTATATTCCTTTGGCTTTCTTCACCGAATTAGGTGCATCGCAAGAAGATATCAAAGCTATTGTAGAAAACTCTAGCTTCAACCAATCGAGTATTTTAGAAGTGCAAATCAACCAGCAAGATGCCGTATTGGTAATCTCTCATAATTTGGCAACTTGTCTGATAACTCAATTAGCGGTAATACCTCAATATCCAATATTTGCTTCCATCAGCAGAAAACTATTGCTCAAAAGTTTTGAATCTGGGGCAATTAAAGTAGATGACTTTGCCGATGACTTCCGACGAGATTCTGTCTTTTGGCACTCTAAAATAAGTCATTTACCAACACAGAGCGATTCGTTGAAGCCTACTTTTATTCCTCCTCACCCTCAAGTAGATTTTGCCACAATTTCTCGGCTCGACGATCACGAACTTGATGCCTATTTCGACCTTAATCCCGCCTATATCAGCTACAAAGTTACTGAATTTCTCTGTAATTGCCAACTGCCTCTGACTCATGATGTCTGGACAAATTACCTTTTAAAGTGCTTGTACTTTCACAGCCGAGAATTAGAATATGAGTATTTTCTCTATCATCTTCTCAGTCGAGATGAAAATGTCTGCTTGCTCACACAGACTCTCTTGACTGATTGGATGTTAGAAGGTGGATTTTCTCTAGATATTCCCCAATAAAATCTTAGTCAGCGATTGCTTCGCAGTGCGCGACGCGGAGGACGCGAAGCTTATCCTTTGGGGCGGAGCGCAATCACAGTCGGGAGGATGTCAGATCTATTAGTTATTTTCATTATTCGATACCAGTGGAGAAACAATGAATTCTAATTTTATCGAGGAAGTTGCCGAGTTAATCAATCTTGAAAGAACACGAGCTGATTTAGATCCTTTGCAAATAGATAGTCAATTATCCCAGGCTGCCCAAATACATAGCGAAAGTATGGCTAATGATGACTTCTTTAGTCATTCTGGAATAGATGGTTCTTCACCTTTTGACCGCATTCAGGATACAGGCTATCAATACACAACTGCTGCCGAAAACATTGCCGCAGGATATCAAACTCTAGAAGCAGTCGTAAGAGCCTGGATGGGTAGTGCGGGGCATCGTGCTAATATTCTTAACTCTAACCTGACTGAAATTGGTGTCGGTTACGAATATTCAGTTAATGACAGCGGTTCGGTTAACTACAATAGTTACTGGACTACTACCTTTGGAACTCCTGTATAATCTAGCAATTGAGTTTCAAGTGAACGGTACTCTGCCAAGAACAAGCCCTAAAGGATTCGCATCGCATTACGCACCGCCCACGGTCGGGTTTCCCGATCATGTGGACGGAGCAAGACGGCAGAGCCTGCGTTCACCGCCTTCGGCGGTAACAACTTGCCGAGAAATATTACCCGAATGCTCCTGCTTCAAAAATGAGGTGCAATTGCGCTATGAATTCATCCAGTATTTCTGCACCACTATCATCTCTAACTGGAGTAATTGAGAGAATTACCTTCCACTCCCAAGAGTCGGGTTACACTGTAGCAAGGTTGAATACGGGCAATGTCAACCAATTGGGCGTAAAGCTAAGGAACCTGTCACTAAATGCCAAGTGTCTAAAACTGTTTTATACAGGGAACTTTCGCATAGCTTGTTCGTAAATCTCTTGAGCTTCGCCAATACTCAAGCACGAATATACCTCCGACGACTGTCGAGAAGGCTGAATTGTTTAGGCGTGATTATTTTTAGTCTAAACTACAGGTTGAATCAGAGCATCATCTATTCCCTGTTTCTTCAAGCAAGTCAGCAGAAAATGACGTAATTGGTGAAGTGAGATCGGTTTAACTGGATCACAACTTTTAGATAATAATTGTCGTCTTTAATTAATGTTTTAAACTTCTCAAGTACGATTTTCAGCTCTAATTTAAACAAACTCTCTAATTACTAGAGAAACTAATTGAATGGAAACAAATTTACCAAAAAAAGGTCTTCATAAAAAGATCATCAAAAAGTTTTTTAAATTAGCAAAGCTAATTGAATAAAAACAAATTATATATAAATATAAGCAGTTATAAGGAGAGATATATGAATGACTAAATTATTATTATCTGGGCTAATTTTAGGAGTTGGGGGACTATTGTTGTATTGGTGGATAGGATTATATTTGTTAGTAAATACGGTAGAACAACCATTACCCAAAGAAGAGAAAGTTGTGCCTGACATTATTAAACAAAAAGGAGAGTAACTAATATATTTAAAAGATTTAATAGATTTATTTGTAAATAAAATATACCTAGTAATTCTAGGTATATAACTAATTAACTCTCTAATTACTAGAGAAGCTAATTGGCATAGGTATTGTCAGGTTAATGGAATCAGGCATGAGAAAATAAGCATATGAAAAAAATTTCTATGTCCGTTATCGTTTCCCCGCCAAAGTCATTAGCCATTGTGTCTGGCTCTACAATCAACCATCATTCCCGACAAATTGCGAGTCAGCGCGTTGCGGAGAGACCTGTATGCGGATCTTAAATCTCCAACAATTGGCTCGTCAATAGTATAAAATATTACACCAATCGTCCTGCTTTTGAGGAATATTAATTCTTAATTATTGACTCATCTCAATAGAATTCTTTTTATAAATTGTCAAAGCCTCTCAGTTAAATGCTTCTGACTACATGTGCCTAACTTTTAACTTCCGCGCAGCAGTTAAAGCGAGATTTTGGTTATGGGGCCAGCTTAAATTCCTCCTCATCAGGAGTCATGTACTCAAAACCAGTATTGCAATCGCCAATAAAAGCCCATACAGTCCAACTATAGACATTAATACCCACTGCCAACTGGACTGAAGCAGAATGATTGTAGCTTACAAAAGAGTCTCGATCGAGGTCGCTGTGAAAATCACTACCAAGTTTTTTTAGTAGCGCTATCGCAATTTGACCCGCATTTTCTGGCCCAACCAATTTCTGTGACTTCTCCAGACGTTAACTCTTCGAGTATAACGCTGGCTTCTCCAAACCTCGGAGGGTAGAGAGAACTTCCTTTAAGGTACTATTAGTAGTAGATGCAATCACTACTGGATTCCCTTTACAGCGTTTTATAGTGGGGAACAAGTCCAGCCCCACTCTCTTGACATTGATAGAGGCTGAAACGTCTCTATCAATCAAAAGGTTTAATTCTTCATCCCAATACTCCCGAATACCGCAATCAGTAAAGACAAACTCATCTTTGTACGGCAACAACATTGAGGTGTATTGTGGATTTACAGGTATTACCAAAGCCCCAGCTTTTTCAGCTTTGAACTTCAGTATGTTGAAAAACTGACCAAAAGCAGCATCAGCCCAAGACTTATTTAATCCTGATTTCGCCGACTGCCCATTAGGTAAAAATTTACCATTAGTATCAGTTTTTGCTTTATTCCTTCGACTCAACCCAACAAGATTGAGCTTTTCATGAAAGAAAACTTTTTTGCCCGTTTTCAGTAGCGCGTGGGCAGTATTGTAAGCGTGATCTTTTCTAGCTCTAGCTATTGAGGAGTGAAGTTTTGCTTCCCGTTTTGCTAGTTTTCGTCTTGATTTACTACCTTTCTTTTTGGTAGATTTGCGTTTTGATACCTTGGCTAGCTTGTCTCGTGAGGAGCGAAAAGACTTAAGGCTAGGCAATTTAACACCTTCGCTGGTAGCCAGATAATCATCTTCATGCAGTACTGCATCCATCCCCAAGGAATTATTCCAACTGGGAGTAATATTTGATTTGAAGTCAGGTACAGAATCATCTTGAAGCCGTAGATTAATATACCATCCGTCACTTTTTTTGATTATCTGTGCTTGCTTTAATACTGCACCATTAGGCAGTGGACGATGATGGCGCACATTGATTATGCCAATTTTAGGTAATGATAAATAAAGCCATTTGCCTCCAACAGAACAAGAATGTAGTTTGAAGGAGTCAAACACTATTGACCTAAAACGAGCAGTGTTTTTATATCTTGGTTTTCCACTACGCTTTCCTTTTGAATCACCAGCAATGAACCGCTCAAAAGCTAGTTTGACTCTTTTGCACACCTCTTGTAGTGTTTGAGATGGCACAGAGTTAAAATCTAGCAATTCACCACTCCAGCCTACAATAACCAAATCTTGTTTGATTACGGGTAACTGCTTTTTCTGTCCGTAAAACTCAGGTTTGTCCTTGAGTTCAGGCAAATGACATACCAAAAGACATCTATCAATGTAGCTACGATTTTGTTCCCACCAGTCAAACCGCTCGCCAAGCTGTCGATTATACCAATACTGACAAATCCGAAGCCAGTCATTGAGTACTAGCTTGTGTTCTGTAGTGGGCTTTAGTCGGTACTGATAATTGTAAATCAAAGTCAGCGTTGTTATAATTAGATACAGTTATTGTAGCACAAGAAGAATGAGGAATGATTTTGTTTCTAGTGCCAGGTCTGTATCTGATTTAAAAGCTCATTTAGTTTTGACAACCAAGTATAGAAAAAAGGTTTTAACTGGCGAAATGATTAGCAGATTGAGAGACGTGATAACTGAATTGTGTGAAAAATGGGATTGCAAAGTGATTGAGTTCAATGGAGAAGACAATCATATACATTTGTTATTTCAGTACTACCCACAAATGGAACTACCCAAATTCATAGGCAATATTAAATCAGTTACCAGCAGGAGATTGAGACAAGAATTTCCAGAAGAAATAAACAAAATTTATTGGAAAAAAGTATTTTGGAATGAGTCTTACTTTATAGCTTCTTGTGGTGGAGTTACAATATCTGTATTAAAAAATTATATCGAGAATCAAAATACGCCAAGCTAGACCCAGCCCACGATTCATCCAGACATTCGGCTGCGCCAGAATGCTGGGCTTCTCGTGGTTTGGCTAAATCAACAACACTACTCCATTGATAGATCAACCAACGAATCAGCTCAACTGAACTTAATTTATTTTTTAAATGCTCAAGTTCAGGAATTGGTGGGCGAGATAACTTCCACTCTTTTCTTTTTTGCTTGAGTTTTGCCTGACGACCCATATCTCAATTTTTAGTCTCTTTTTACTTCATTTTAATCAATCTTGCCCTTTCCACTAACTCACCCACCATTTCTAACTTCACCCAATCACCTTCAATTCCTTCTATCTTAAACGGCGAGGCCTAACTCCAATGACCTGGACAGTCTTTTACCGTTACGCGAGCGACGGTTCGCGATGACTGGATTTACTGAAGGTGATAGTTCACTATGACTATCCGTCACGTCGATTTATAAACTCTCTTTAAATGCAGTTACCAAGCAGTCAACTTCAATAAAGTTTCTGAATCTTGAAAAAAGATTCAAGCAAGATCTTGTCAGGAGTCATTATCAAATAAGGATTCCAATTTTTAACTAGAAAAGAATTGAAGCAGCGATCGCTTTTAAATTTACCTTGAATGATAAGCAACAAATCACCGATAGAGATTGATTTCCAATCAGGTGCAGCAGATTTTGAAACTAATTTAACGAGACTGAACTTATCAAAATCCTCATCACAATTGTGATAGGTAAAATTATTGCAATGTTCGATGAAGATGCAGTTTTTGAGGTCGATGCGGGGAAATTTTTTTCTTAAAGTTTCTAAATAATGTATTTCTAAGAAATACATTATTTGCGCAATAACGAATTCAATAGAATTGGAGAGACTAAAATTTCCTCTATTTTCTCGAATGTCAGTTAACAAAATGATCTGCGGTTTAATTGTTCTCAGTTTGAGGCGAGAAAAGAAATTTTGGCAGTTTTCTCCCAATACTTCTGGAGGAAGGAAGAAGCGAAGGTGGCAACAGGAGATAGTTTCTTCACCAGGAACTTGGAAAAAAAATCTTCTGGACAAAACGCTAGCAGAATTTAAAGTTTCGTGGAGCAAAATATTGGTCATAGTAAAGAATTACGGTAAGAATAGATTGACGGTTCGCGATCGCAGGTTGGCTAAAAGAATATTGGTCATCAAAGACAAAGCGGTTTATAAGTATCCGCTTTGGCAATTCGCTCCCGAAGTCTTGGCAGCATTAGATGTTTGCGATTTTATCAAGCTCAATTGGTTCTGTAAGCCCCATTTGTCCATGGATGGTAAAGGTAAAACTCCAGTGGAAATGCTAAAACAGAGAGAAATAGAGGCGATAGTAGTTGAAACAAGAGCAGTAGGTCTGGTCTGGTAATGGTTTTGGTTCGTATGCCTCCACTAATAGGCGGGATTAGTCCGACTCACCTAACTTTAATTCAAGGACGTATAACAAAACAAAGTCACAGTTAGTGATAAAAGGAAACTCAATAAAAGCAACTGAAACCTAGTTTTATTTAGGAAAGATTGTAATTTTTGATTAGTTTTAATTAATTTTGCACTTTCAGCAGTAAGCTTATTACTTGACTCGCACAAGCAACGGCACCTATGTCGTAATTCTGAGTTTTGTTTGTAGAATTGAATTGCTAATTCAATAGCTTCGTGGGGATCTTCTTGCAAATATCTTTTGAGAGTTGTAACCACGAATTCTTCAGCTAGATTGTCTTCAAAAGGCATATTAGAAATTTTTGACTGGTTAATTGAGGGCTATGATCGGATTATTCATCTAGCGATCATTCTATCTAGTTCTTGCGCTGCCAAATCTTGTTCTCTAGCTTTGCCAAATCTTAGCCCATTTACTACAGTTAGCAATTAAAAACCTGGGCAATCATCAATCCGAACGCTTAGAAATCTCAGCCAAACTAGATGAGTCTGATTAAGAAACAAAGCACTTGGTAGTAACAAATAGAGCAATTTCGTTTTTATCTGGTTAAAAGTGTTATGGTAAAGACTGAGAATCACGATTATTAACGATTAAGTTTGTATCCAGTATCTACAGGTCTTTTCCGAAAAGTATTGAGCTATTTCTTGGACAATAATCTAGTCTCTCTAAACACAACACTCCAAAGAGAGGACAACTAAAATATGTCAATTTATGTAGGCAATTTGTCTTACGAAGTCAATCAAGAAGACTTAAGTGAAGTCTTTGCTGAGTATGGAACTATTAAACGGGTTCATATTCCTACCGATCGCGAAACAGGACGAGTCCGTGGTTTTGCTTTCGTTGAAATGGAATCGGAGGCAAACGAGGACAAAGCTATCGAAACTTTAGATGGTGCAGAATGGATGGATCGTCAGCTAAAAGTTAATAAAGCTAGACCTCGTGAAGATAGAAGTTACTTTGGCGGTGGTCGAAACAACCGCTTCTAATTTCAGTTTCTTTAATTAAATTCTAAAATCAACGCTTCTAGAGTACGGGTAGATAAATTCTACATTTCTTCTCTAGACGCGTTTTATTGTCTGAATGAATAGGGTGATAAGCGAAGTCTAGCGAGCGCTCATTGAACAGATGGATTTTGATGTTTAAAGACTTGTAATTATCGAGCAATTTTGAGAGTAAATCAGAGCTAGAATAAGGTTAAGTAACCTCATTTTGTTGCTAGAAACAGCAAGGAGGAATCGATGAAAGCTAAAAGTGATTCTAGTTCGAGTATTCCGCATTACGACCCGCATATTGTCCCATCCGAATCAGTAGCTAGGGCGAAGAGACAGGGTAAGCATTTTGGTCATGTTGACCATGACGATCCTGGCGATAAAGAACATCTTCACAACCGAGATGGCTACACTGTTGACACTGAAGGGCTGCTTAACAACTATGCAGTGGAGACAGAAGCCTACATTTGTGAACCTGGAGATTTAAGACAAAAAGAGCTTGAGCTTAAGGCTCAACGTCGTCGTGAACTTCAAGAGTTGTCAGAAGATGAAAAAGGTAAATTGACCATGGAACACGACTGACGACACAAAGGACCTGGATTAATCTAGTACAGCACGGCTTAAGTAATTAAGTATTCGAGATTGCTGACCAAATAGATAGCTTACGGTGTACTGATTCTCTTGAATACTACATCCTTAACTTCTAACCTTTCCTTCAATCTCGTATACCTCTGCTGCTGTTTGACCTGCTTCACGGCGATCGCAATAGCTTTCTCCGAACCAACAATCAACGCCAGCTTCTTAGCCCTAGTCAGTGCTGTGTAAAACAAATTCCGAGACAGCATGATGTAGTGTTGGGTATATAGAGGAAGGATTACTACAGGATATTCCGAACCCTGACTTTTATGAATACTTGTCGCCCAAGCTAGAGTAATTTCATTCAAATCGGCATAATCATAAACTACATCTCTGCCATCAAAGTCAATAGTAACTTCTTTCTCCATGCGATCGATCGCCCTGACTATACCCAAATCACCGTTAAACACTTCTTTGTTGTAGTCATTTTTCAACTGCATCACGCGATCGCCCGTTCGTAAAATACTATCGCCCCTAATCAACTCATCCTTATCTTCAGATGCAGGATTAATCAGTTGTTGCAGCACCTTATTCAAATTACGAGTTCCCACCACACCCCTAGTCATGGGACATAATACCTGAACATCGGTAGCAGGATTAAAACCAGCCTTGGGTATGTAATGCTCGATAAGCTCACAGATAGTTTGTACGCCGTGTTCTGCTTCTGTACCTCCTGAATGCCAGAGACAGTCAGAGGAGGACACGGGTGCGCCCACAGGTGGCGCACCGTGAGATGTCCGTGTAGCTTTCATCGAGACTGGTTCGAGTTTGGGTATCTGACCGTTGTTGATTTGGTGGGCAGTACGAATAATCGCGCTCTGTGCTGCCTGACGGAATACCTGAGTTAAACGCACGACGGGAATTTGTTCTGAAGCGATTAAATCTTTGAGGACATTTCCAGGCCCCACAGAAGGCAACTGATCGATATCTCCCACCATCAGTAGCAAACAATCCTTGGGTGTAGCTTTGAGCAGAGAATGAGCCATAAACAGATCCACCATGCTAGATTCATCCACCACGATCGCACTGTAATTAAGCTGATTATCCAAGTCTCGTTTAAAACCCATTGAACTCGGGTCAAATTCTAACAGCCGATGTAGGGTTTTTGCCTCAATTCCCGTCATTTCAGATAACCGTTTGGCTGCCCTACCAGTGGGTGCTGCACAGGCAATTTTCTTACCCATTGCCTTCCAAAGAGTCACGATAGTACGAACGGTGAAAGTTTTTCCTGTTCCTGGCCCTCCAGTCAGAATCATCACTTTTTCAGATGCTGCCGTTTCTACAGCCTGCAATTGCTGGGATGATAGTTGAATTTGATTGGAGGCGGTAAATCTATTAATCCAGCTTTTTACGCGCTCGCTGTCCACATCGAGTTTAGCTTTTAGTTTCTGCTGTAATAATTTAGCTAAATGCTGCTCTGAGTAGAAGAAAGTGGGTTTGTAATAGAGTATTTCATCATCTAACTCTTTAATTAACTGTTCTTCAGTCACCATCTCCTTGAGTATGTCGGCGATCGCATCTTCTTCCGCTTGATGTTCGTCTGTCGTCAACAACTCCTTTGTGAAAGGAACGATCTTAGCTTCGGGTAAATAACAATGTCCGTCCTCAGACGCTTTATCTAACACATGAAGAACTCCTGCTTTGTAGCGAAACTTAGACCAAGGGGACACTCCCACATTGACCGCAATCTTATCTGCTGTAAGAA
The DNA here is from genome assembly GCA_002368355.1 of Chondrocystis sp. NIES-4102. Taxonomy (NCBI): domain Bacteria; kingdom Bacillati; phylum Cyanobacteriota; class Cyanophyceae; order Chroococcales; family Chroococcaceae; genus Chondrocystis; species Chondrocystis sp. NIES-4102. The sequence goes on from AP018284.1 coordinate 95,282, forward strand.
ATCCAATACCAAATATATCGATTGCCAGCTGATAGGGATTGGTTGTTACTGTAGCGATCGCACTATCCCCATACTGCTTAAAGATCTTCACTGCATAGGTAGTAGATACTCCATGTCCCGAAAGAAATACCATCACCTCTTTAATCGACTTCTGTTCCGACCAGGTACTCTGAATCATGGCTATTCGTTTCTTGGCGATGCCTGGAACTTCCGATAGACGATGAATCTGATTCTCGATAATATCTAAGGTATCTAAGCCAAAGTGTTTGACTATGCGTTTGGCGGTAACGGGTCCGACTCCCTTAATCAATCCGCTACCCAAATATTTCTCTATTCCCGTCAGGGTAGCTGGTTTTGTTTCCTGATACTGAACAACCTGAAACTGCGAACCATACTGGGGGTGTTCGCCCCAAACTCCCTGTAGCTGTAAAGTTTGTCCTGCCTGAATATTGGCGAAGCTGCCGACGACGGTAATTAACTGTTTGACATTCCCCGTGTTCAACCGCGCTACAGTGTAGCCCGACTCTTCGGAGTGAAAGGTAATGCGTTCAATAACTCCTGTTAGCGTGGATAGAGAATTGGTAATGGCAGGTGGCATCGAATAGAGGTTTTGTTTCTCAACAGTGTAAGCTAAAGAATTTTTTGGGTTCGAGCGAACTGAGGTTTAACCTAGTTAATGATAACTATTGCTGACATTTGTGAAGTGATATTAATATCGGCGGAAAAAAATCTTTAGTTTTATATTCAGCGATCTAGAAGTTTGTAGTCTTAAGGAGTGACAATCAAGTTTATAAGACTGTGGTTTTTTGAAATGTAGAGAAAGAGGTGTAGCTTCATTAGAAGCTGAATTACCTGTATGGCTCAACGGATTGAAAAAACCCAAACGTTCGCTGTGGCTGACTGGACATAGTTTGGGTGGTGCGATGGCTACTCTTGCAGCAGCATGGCTATCAGAGAGGAAAATTCCCTTCAGTGGTGCTTATACTTTCGGTCAGCCTCGTGTTGGTGATGAGAACTTTCAAGTAGCATTTGATGCAAAGTTGATTAAAAGATTTTTCCGTTTTCAAAATAACAACGATATAGTTACCAGAGTTCCTGCCAGAATAATGGGATACGAACACGTAGGCAGATACATTCACATCACGGAAAAGGGAGAGTTAAAAGCAGATGTTTCGTGGTGGCATCTTTTTGTAGATCGCCTTGAGGGAGTAGTCAAAAACATTTTGGACAACGAAATTAAACTAGAATGGATTAACGATCATAAGCTAGAAGAACAATATATAGAAGGCATCAAAGCTTGGGGAAATAAGCCTCCTGACAAGTGGGAGCGTTTTTCTGAAGAAATGTAAAATCTGAAGCGATCGCACTAATGCTTTTTCCAAACTTATAAACAACGCCAGTTCCTATCTTGTTAGATAATGTATTTGTTGTGTGGTGATTAATTGGATACCAACAATGAATCAGACGTGGTTGGGAATCGATCCTGGACTGGCGACAATTGGTTGGGCATTTTTAGTAGAGGTTGAAGAGGCAGAAGTAAGATTGCTGGAGTTTGGCACGATAGAAACTAGTAAACAGTTAACTACTTCAGAAAGACTGCTGGAAATAGAGCAGGACATGGTTGAGTTGATAGCTGAATTTCGACCCGCTCACATAGCGATCGAGATGCCGTTTTTCGGTAGAAGTATCAAAGCAGCAGGAGGAATATTACAAGCTTTTGGCGTAATCAATTTAGTTTGTTACCGCGATCTGGGAGTTTTACCGATTTATCTGCACCAATCAAGTTGGAAATGTCATCTAGGTTATGGCAAAGCCGATAAGAATGAAGTGGCAGGAATAGTACAGGTTTTATTCGATTTAGAAACTTTGCCAATTGATGATAGCGTTGATGCCATTGGTATTGGTTATGCAGGGTTGTGTGGGTTGAGGAACAATATTGGTTAAAGTGGATCGCCTAAAAGCTCTTCGGCGATCGCTCATCTCTTCAATCGCAGCTTGCCAACGTTCGAGTTTTGTTGAACTAGGAATTTCGTAACCTTCACCTGAGCGTAGTTCTTCGGAACTATTCTAGATATCTTTGCTCGAAATCGTCTAGTTTGACCAACGGTCAGAGCAGCGCGAAGTTGCGTTGCGGGGGTTCCCCCCGTTGAGCCCTAAAGGACTAGCTTCGCGTCGCAAACTTCGTAAGAAGGCTTCGTCGTTTTACAAGGGGCTGTGGGCGGAACGGGGTTCACAAGGGCGCGAACTAAATTCGCGCCTCGACCCCTCACCTGTGTCCGCCCTTTATAAGCCCCGTGGCGGAGTAATCTCTGACTCTGATTAGTTCTAGTTTTTCAGTGAGTTCCAATATGCTATCTGATAGCTTTACAACGGGATATAGCTCTTCTGGATATTCCAGGTCTTCTTCTAAATTAAAATCATCAATCATGGCTTTATTAATTACTTAAATATTAACTTCCAAGTCATCGGATAGAGATTCACTTGGTTATCAAACTTGAATTTGTCCTACTACTTCTAAATCTCCTTGAGGGTCAGCTTGTATCACAACTATTTCTCCCTCTTGTGGAGCAATACCACCGATCTCAACGATGTTGGCATAGTGTGACACCATGATAATTACGCCTGAAGTATTTCGATGATTGAGTATTCGTTGACGAACCTGTTCGATCTGTTGAGTGGCGGTAGTACGGTCTTCAAAGATGGAATTGAGCATCGGGGAGGGTTTGACAGTACCCAAATCTAATAACCTTGCAGTATCCAAACATCGGCAATACTGACTGGATAGAACTTGACTAATGGGAATATTGCGCTCGCGAAACTCTCTACCAATTTGCTTTGCTTGCTCTCTACCTGCCTCCGATAAGTTACGCTGAGTATTACAATTATCTATCTCAAACCCTGGTGGATCTCCAGTTCCCGAAACTGTTTTAGCATGACGTAATAACACCACATAACCTGTGTTCTCTTTCATTTGTGTCCAAATATCTCCTTCTGCTGCCTGGGCATTGTTGAGAATTATCGGAGTGTCTGTAAAACTTAATTCAATAGTCAGTTTGGCTCCAAGCAATAAAAATACTGTTACAAGCGCAATAAATAAGTGTTTCATTTTAGCTTAAAGAGGCGATCGCGCTAGCTCTAAACCTTTTAGTGTTTAAACCCTTAAACATATAATAGTCTAATACCTTTATAAGTTAAAATGTTCTCGTAACTCCTCTACATTCTTGACTTTATTCCAATCAACATCGACATTTTGCAGCAGATCGAGCGCCACACCAATCAAATGCTGTGGATAAACTCGTTCTGAGGGTGGTACTGGTTCCGTGTTGTTGTCTCGTACCGTACTAGCCGTATTTGTAAGCCATTCTTTTTGACTCTTTCTAATTTTGATATTCACCGTGACTAACTGTTCCTTTTTCTGCTTTGTCTTAGTTTTCTTGAGGGCGCGTGACGCTAGGTCCCCTCGCGTCCTAGTGTCGCCCGTGACTACTTTAGCCTCGGATTCAGCAGTTTTAACAGGTTTGGATTCGGTTTGTTTGACTTCTGACTCGGTAGCTTCTGGTTCTGGCTGCTTTGCTGCTTCAGACTTTGATTTTTTAATGCCTGAGAAATTGCCCAAACTCATTCCACCCATTCTCTTTTCTTTCATTTCCACAACCTCACGTATTCGTTAGCTAATGATTTATAGGCTTTTGCTCCAGAGCTTCGCGGTGCGTATTCAATTACTGGTATTTGTTGAGCGATCGCTTCTGCGACGGAGATATTGTCTGGCACTAAAGTTTTAAGTAGCGTGTAGCCCGATTCTTCGGCAGCTTCGGTTAGTAAACTATCGGCTTCTCTGGTGATGACTAATTTAGAGCGATATTTGACTCTAAGGACATCAATGGGAACATCTGGGCGTTCTCCTCTAATCAGTTCCAATGCTTCGGATAGTCCTTTTAATACCGCAGGTTCGCAGATGACAGGCATCAATACGCGATCGCTTGCTAAAATTGCCTGTACTGAGGCGATACCCAAACCAGGAGAACAGTCCATCAGACAGATATCAAAGTCTTTTAATTTACTTAATGCTGGAGTAAATAAGTCAGAGTCAGCTTGTAACTGAAACATTCCTATGTCTCCAGGTATCAGCCAGAGATTCTTAGTATTGGTTAAGAGTGGTTGCACTTTTTTATTGTCTAACCAACTTAATGCAGTGGGTGCGTCACCATCAAAACCCAAACCAAAACTTAGCGTCCTCTGTCCATCCAAATCGATCAATAATACTTTTCGCTTAGAAGTAGCAAGACTTGCACCGAGATTCAAAGTAGTAGTGCTTTTTCCCGTCCCTCCTTTAAAATTGAACACGGCGATTTTTAACATAGTATCCTATTAAGGTCTAATACTTTTATACCTTGTTGGGTTATTTCCTTGAGACCTTTAATATTTAAACCCATCATCTGATTAACGTCTAAACATTTAATACTTTGTTTATCTAAGAATCATGTCTTTTTTGCGTGTTTCTGGAGTTCGGTAGCGAATTCCGTGATGTCGGTCAGAAAAATTTGTTTGGCGTTTCCATATTATGAACATAAGAAAAAAAGTTTTTTATCAATTATTTGCTACTATGACCCAGAATTCTGTACCTATGGCAAGTCAAATGAGCTTTGAGGATCTATCCCCCGACTTACAAGAGAAGGTAATATTGCCCGTGAGGTGGCTAACCCAAAGTTCACCTCAACAGCGATCGCTCATCAACTTCTAGCTCAACATCGCAGTCAGAAAGCACAGGCTCAAGGGTAAGTTTTAGAGATACTGATGCTTTTAATAACGTAGTCAAGGCGATTAGATATCCCAACGACGGAAACGCAATATAATAAGAATGGTGACCCGAGAGGGCAGAATGATTTAACTGTTGATGCGATAAAACAAGAGATTTTAGATAATTGTGGCGAGAATACTTTATTAATTCTGCCAGAAGCTAAAAGACTTACAACCTCTATCAGATATTGGTTAGAAGACATGATAAGTGCTGAAGATGTCCTAAAAGCTTTGACTAAATTAGCTTTAGGCAAGTTACAGGGGGGTTAGTAGTTTCCTAAAATTGGAAATTGTTAATACAGGTGAGGTTTGTTTAGTGTCTGGAGTGTTACTGAAGCAGTTGGGTAGTGTTAGAGGTGCGAGAAAGAGGTTAGGACAGTAAAAAAAGCTCATAATATTCTTATCTTCAAGTAGAAAATATGGAAGCTCAAAAAGTCTTAGATTTCTGGTTTGGTAAGCCGAAAGATCTAAATTATAGAAAACCCCGTAAATTTTGGTTTGTCAAAAATGATGAATTCGATTCTCAAGTCAAATCTCAATTTCGACATTATTACGAGCAAGCAGCAGCAGGTAAGTTACATCACTGGCAACAACAACCTTTAAGCTGTTTGGCATTAATTATTGTTTTGGATCAATTTCCTCGTAATATGTTTCGTGGTTCACCTCAAGCTTTTGCTACCGACGAGCAAGCTAAAACTCATGCTAAATATGCAATTGCACATCAATTCGCTCTTCAATTAATTCTCGTACAACGTTGGTTTGTTTATCTTCCTTTTGAACATAGTGAAAATTTAGAAGACCAAGAAACATCTATTAAATTATTTGATAGTTTACCAGCTCACCCCGATAGTAAAAGTGCTATCGATTATGCTTATCGTCATTGGAAAGTCATTCAAAGATTTGGTAGATTCCCCCATCGCAATCAAATATTAGGAAGAACAAACACTCCAGAGGAAACTGAATTTTTAAACCAACCTGGTTCGGGTTTTTGATTTGATGATGGTCAATAATTTACTTAATGCCAATGTGCTAGTGATCCTTATAACTGACGATTTGCGGAGCATAGCCGTCTATCACGGACGACGCGGAGGACGCGACGTAAGGAGCTAATCCTTTAGGGCTAGTCCGTGCATGATACCGCTTCGCATATGATGACCGCATACCGCTACGCATATAGGCATCTCTCTACCAAAACCAAACTGATAAACAGTAACCCTACTCTTTACCGCTCATGATGAGTATTACGCACTGTGCGATCGCCTGAAATTGAGCTGTAAACAAAAAAATCGCCCCAATCGAGAGCGACTGGAGCTTGGTTACGAGGTCGAAAAAACCTTAATCTGCTGGTTTAGTAGCCGTAAGGAAGGTATTGATTGCTTTCCCCCTCCGCCCCTCTGGGGAACCTTATCCGCGTGCATGACTGTCGTCCGTTTTCTGGGCTAGGCATATCAGCATTTGTACAAGAAACAACGCTAAGGCTGAAAGCTCTGCACCGTAGGCGTTTCACAACTAGCTTTTGCGATCGCTGTCAGTGTATCAATTAAAGTAAGGTCTATTTGGTACAGAAAATTTGAACGAGATTTCAAAGGAGAATCTCAATACCGATGTTCAATCAGATAAAGAGTGATCGCCAAAAAAACTTAATCGAACAAAAAGATGGTCAAATGTACGGTGATTTTTTGCCTTACATCCCAGGATTATTGAATTGGGTGCTGTCGATGGACGAAGAGTCAGCTACTTCAATTGTCAAAAACTATGAAGCTAACGTGCCATCGTTATTAGCAATGATGGCAAGAACATTGGTTGAGACTAATCCAATTGCCGATTGGTTAGATAACTTTATCGTCTACGACTCCTGGGCAAGAACCAATGTAGGAGTAGCTAAACGGGATAAAGACAGTAATTCCCCATGTTGGTACTTAGACACAGATAGATGGTTATATCCCAATTATGCTGAATACTGCCATAACAGCGGTACTCGTCCAGTTAGCCTACGCCGATTTGTGACATTACTTTCTGACTTGGGTAAAAACCAATTGGGTTTGGATATCAGGAAACAACGCGATCGCTCCGGGTCATATTTTGTGGGTCTGAAGATTCGCGGTAAGGATGACCATGAACCACCACTGATAACGGGAAATACATCGGCAGTAATCAATGTTGAACCACCGCCTAGTAGTACGAATATGATAAACAAATTATGGAAGATGGTGATGGATAAGGTGACGGATCTGATGGATTATGTCCTAAAGAATACCGCTTCGCATATGATGGATGAAAGTACTAATAGTGATGGATGTGACGGATGTCCTAAAGGACGACGCGGAGCTAGTCCTAAAGGATAAGCTTCGCAAATGCTTTAGCATACCGCTCCGCATATGACGGCAAAAATGAAAAGTCTGATGAAATTAAAAACAATGTAGAGAAAAAAGTTAACTGTAATACGAAAAATGATGACAGTTTGGAGTCAAAAGAAATATCAGACGAGTTTTCAAAAATGCCGTCACATTTGTCAGATAAACAGGCTAAAACTCAGAGGGGGCAAGAGGTTAGAGATAGTCAGTCTGCCATCACAGTAGGGGATCTCGTGACGGTAGATGATTGCCCTGGTCACTGGGGCTGGGCTTCGCCATTTACTGTAGAAGCGATAAATGGCGATCGCGCAAAGCTAGAAATGGTAGGTGAGTTGGTTGAAATAGAAAAATTATTCTTGGCTTAAGCAGTAGGTAAAATTAATGATGAAAGTAAAGTCAATTAATTGAAGAACTCGAAAAAATAATGCTTAGAAGCTACGAAGCGACAATGGAAAATGGTCAATTAAAATGGCTAACGGATGAAGCAAAGCCATCATCTGCTCGCGTGATTGTAACAATTATAGAAGACACTACCTCACTTAAAAAACGTCGAGTACCGCCTGATTCAATCAAAGGAAAAGGTAGAACCTTGGGAGATGTAGTCACTTGCGTAATTGAAGAACAAGATTGGGAATGTCTGAAATAATCATCCTAGATACTCATATTTGGATTTGGTTTATTACTCAAGAATTTGAATTGTTTCCATTTCACTGGCGAGAAGCGATTGAAACAGCATCAGAAGTAGGGATTTCACCCGTTTCTTGTTACGAAGTAGCTTTAGCACAGCAGAAGGGACGGTTAGAACTGCCTTGTCAAGTCGATCGCTGGCTTGAGGAAGCTCTAGAACCATCAGGCATAATATTGTTTCCACTGAGTGCCGAAATTGCTTACCGAGCAGTCAATTTATCACCTGTTCACAAAGATCCCTTTGATCGGATAATTATGGCAACAGCACTAAGCTATAAAGCTAAACTAGCTAGTATTGACGGATTGTTTTCTCGGTATGTTGAATTGGAAACATACTTAATGAAGAGTTAAAAAATATTGCTCTAGTATAATTACACGGCTATAGCTTCGGGACAGAATTTACTCAAATCTGCCTAAGAAATGCCAATAATCATTGCTGATTAATTCATTGTCCTTAGACCAAGTATGAGAATCATCCCAGTATTCACCCTCAATAAGACTTGAATGATAGTTGTCCTCCTGTATTTGCGAACGAATTTAGCTGACAAAATCGCGATCGCGATTTAGAGGAGAAGGAGTTACTTCAGTTGTTTTAAGCTGGGTTGGGGGTGTGTCGTCAGAAATGGGTTGAACATCGGCAGGTTGGACTGTGGACTGTCTATTTTGATTCTGAAAAAACCATGCAAATTCTGTGTAAATTCAAGTAGTAGAAAAAGCTTGCCTTCTTTTAGAAAGAAAAGATTGATCAAAAGTTGATTTTATCCAGGAATTGAGATCGTTAACAGTAACCTTTTCCAAGGCGGTTAGAATTTTCTTGGTAGTGAGTTGAGTAGTATATAAACAGAAGGATAAAATCATTTCATTAATCTCAGAAAAAGAAGAAGAGTCGCGAAATTGTTTGTATTTGCCAAAATTATTAGTAAGTGCATGGGAGGGTAGTTCCGATGGAGATCGGATTGTACTCTCCAAATTAGTAAATATGCCTGATGAAAATCTTCAGAATCATCTGGTACGTTGGGTAAATGAATCAGATCCACCACTGCGTCGAGTGAATGACATTTGGGCGATCGCTAGATTGTTCGGTCAAGATCGCCAATAACCTTACGAGAAAAGGTTAAACAATTGAGCAGGCTTAATGTGTAATCTTAAAAGTTGCGTTCTTGTCACACTATTTATTTTGAAGCTTGAGTTACTACAAAATGTATTAAGTTTGTGTTTTGGCGGGTAAAATCGACAAGCTCGATCGAGGTTTGACTCACTCAATATTGCTTGCCCTTTTTGTAATATGCGCTCAATAGGAATAACCAACCCCCTAAAAAAGGCTCGAATCGCCTAATTAATGTCTACATTATGTCTACATTTTGTGGACAAAATGTAGACATAAGGATTGCCCGAGGGTGTCCAAACAACTGAAAAATATGAGTGTAGTATGCGATTCATTAAAAAATTGTAGACAATAAAAGCAGAAAAAAAGGCAGTCTCCAGTAGTGCCTCAAAGCCTTTGCCCCGTTTTGGTCAATCAACAAAATGTCAGCTAAATAATATGGGGTATTTACACCATAATCAATTGAAAGAGTTGAGGGGATTTGATAGCGGTAAATACGCGAATATATCGAGAAAATGATTAAAGAGTTTTTTATAGTATGTTTGTCTTTTAAAATAAGTATAATTTTGCTAGCTAGAGAAACATAACTTTTCTAGCTAGCCATGCAGGTAGGCGATCGCTTTATTTTAATGCGCCCTAAACAAGTTCTAAGGCAGAAAAATGAGCGAGGGAGCGAGTTTTAGCAGAGTTGCCAAAGCAAGCAGATTCAAGTCTCTTAACATCATTAGAACCGCGCTGATGGTCGAGCCATTCGGTTACGCCGTTGTAGGCATCCCAAAGAGTTTTACCTTTATTGCCCCTTCCTTGCTCGAAATTGACAACAATTTGAGAATAAGCGCGAGTAGACTGGGGAGTATCAGTATTCAAAACAAGAGATAAGTAGAGGTCAAAATCGCCTTGATTAAGACTATAAGCAGCCATAGCCTTATATTCCTCGGTAGCGATCGCAAACTGTTGACGGGCAAAGTCCAAAGCTGTTTTTGCTCGATTAAGCTTGTGCTGTAAATCTCCTTGGTGGCGAATGCGAAAAGCTTTTCCTCGATCGAGATCTGCTCCTCGTCGAGAAAGAGCATAAGATAAAGTGTTTTGGCAGACAACACGGATTGGAGTAAACTGAATCCAAATGGCAGTAGAACCGTCGTGGGAGTTAGAAAGAAGCAAATAAGGTTCTACAGAGTCATCCCTAATAATCTCGCTAGGATCTTGATTAATTTTTGCCAGAATCCAAACTCGTTTGCCCTCTTTGAGGCTTCCAGCACTTTCGAGACAAACATCGCCTTCGTGTAAGAGAAAGTCAAACCAAGTAAAAGCATCCTGATTTTGTAGAGGGGAGTAACCTTGAGAAACAATACCTAACAATTGATGGTCGGTAGAACGAACCAAAGATTTATGAGTTGAGACGGGACTCAAACCATGCTCAGACTGAGTAAAGATCGGCTGTTCTTTTACTTGCCAGTTCAAACCAGCGTCAGCAATAGCTTGGGCAGTAGAGGGGGGATTGTCGAGAACTGTTCCTAGTCCATGCCATGCAGCTTGATTAATGAAAAATCCTGATTCAAATTGATGAGACATAATTTTTACCTGAAAAGCCCTAAAGGATTAGTTTCGCGTCACGCACCGCCCGCGCTGCTTCTTAAGCAGCGTATAGGACGGAGCAAGAAGTTAAGTAAAGGTTAATGAGAAATGATGAGAGGAAGGGAAGACGATCGCATTTAGACAAGCGATCGCCTTCTCGGTTAATTAAAAGATGTCTTCAGTGCAGACATTGTGAGCCATATCAAAGGCACAGATTTCGTTTTCGGCTACCCACAATGATTTATCAATTCCGATTTCGAGTGAAGATATTGTATTTCCGTTTCGATAGCTGCTCAAACGGTAATACCATTCGGATTGATGTAGATAAGTTTCAGCACTGTTATAAAGGTTCTCGTTATACATACATTCTATAACCTCGAAAACGTCCCACTCTGTATGATTTTCCTCAGTATCAATTACCTTGACTATGCTTCCCACTTGATACTCTGAGTGAGGTTTATCTGCTTCGTCTATTATTTCCTTTGTAGGAAATGCTTGTAGTTCTTTCAAATCGATATCGAGAAAAATATCTAGGTTATCTTCAAGTTCGTGGGAAACCGCCAAGTCAGAAGATACGATGCAGTTGTTCGTAATTTCATGATGCTCCCTGGCTTGATGATCGAAGAGTTTGCACCAACCTCTTCCGTTTGATTCATGGAAATTATCAAAATATGGGCAAGTAGCGCAGGTTTGTACTTCTACCGCCTTAGTTAGTACAGTTTGTGTCATGATGTTAAATACCTTGATGATTATTTATTGAGGCAAGGAGAGTTAGCACCGTCCAAAGTTCTGCTCTCCTTTTAAGTATTGAGTTTCGTGAGTTCTAAAAAACTCGGTTATCTATTCGAGAAGTCAACGTTATTTTATCTTTTCTATATACACTATAAACTATTAGTGTATATTTTGTCAACTAATAGTTTATAGTGTATGATGTTTACTATTAGCTAACGGTTTATTCTATATATGGAGAAAACGTTGATGATAGCTACAAAAATGCGAATAAGATGGATTAAAGAAGTTGAAGTTAATGGTTTAGGAGACGCAATTAAACGCGCTCGTGAAAATTCAGGGAAAACTGTAGATCAGATATGTGAAGAAGTTGGTGTGTCTCGTACATATTGGTATGACATCGAAAAGGAAACATTAAAAGGCACTTTATCTCGTGAAAATTTGAAAAGTATCGAGAAATCTTTGAACGTTGATTTGGGAGTGAATTTTGACGATTAACATCTCAACAATTTGGATTAATTTTGGCTAAAAAGTAGTTTCAAAGCAAAAGCGATCGCCTCTGTGGAAAGAACTGCGATCGCCTTTTCACCAATACCCCGATAGAGGAATTAGTAATTATGTATATCTTAAATGGTGTAGTCCAAAACTGCACCATCATATCGCTGTGCGACTATATTCAAGTTGAGGAGGTGGCATCATGAGCATTTTATCGACCTCCCCAACAAACACCCGTATGTTCGACGCAGAAATTGCAGCAGCATTAGGAAATGTCAATGCAGCCATAATCGTTCAACAACTCAACTATTGGATGAATAAAGACGGCGTGGGAACGATTATTGATGGAGTAAAGTACGTTTACAATACTTTCGTTGATTGGGTAAATCAGCAATTTTCTTGGCTTTCAGTTTGGCAGTTTAGAAAAGCCATGACACTATTGCGATCGCTCGGCATTGTTAAGGTAATTCGATACAAAGCAAAACAGTGGAATCAAACAAATTTTTACTCACTTGATTGCGATCGCTTAGTTAAGTTCTTAAATCTAGAAACAGCTACAAGTACTGAAATCTCTGAGTTGTGTGATAACACCCCTCAAGATGATAATAACCAACCTCTTGAGATGAGGGATCGTAACATCTCATATATAGACACAAAGATTACATCAAGAGAAAAACAGCAAAGCAGAGTTGCTGCTACTACTTCTCAAGTGAAGAAAACCGAATCGGATTTTACCAAGTCTAAATCCAATCAAACCAAATCATCTTCTTTCTCAGCTCAAGAAAACAGAAACACTTTCAAAAACAAGCAAAACATTAGTAAGGACAAAAGTTCGGGACAAGTTGAACAAATAATCAATTTGAAATGGAAGAAGCAGATTAGCGATTTGGATAGTGTGGGAATACCCATTAATAAGACTTTGATAGGATTGCTCAAAAGCTATGAGTTTGAGCGGGTAGAGAGTGCGATCGCATTATTTAAAGCTAGAAAAAAAGAGCAACATATTCCCAACCTAGCAGGATATTTCCTTACTGTCCTAAAGGAAAACTGGGCAAGTGAAAATATAATAGGTGCAAATTCCGAAGTCGATTGTGCTTCTGTATTTCGGTATTGGTATGACTTGGCTAAAGAACTGGGCTACTGTTCGGGACAAGAAATGAGAGAGGGCGAGCAATGGGTCTATGTTTCTGGGACTTGGGAAAAATGGAGTAGCGCAGTCGAGCGTGGTTACTCTCTTAACTATCTCAAAAAAGTAGCTAAGAGGAATAAAAACCAATGAACACCATAATCAGTATTGAGGAGGTATACCAACAATTAGAACAGCATTCTAGCTATATTTCAGTAGTTGAACTGGCGATGATCCTAGAGGCTTCTGTTTCTGAAGTTAGGCAAAGATTGAATGAGTTGGGCAACTGTGTAACTCGAAATGAGCATGATGAATGGCGATTAGTGGGCTGTCTGGTTCAAAAGCTAGAACTTTCTCCCTTATCTGCGTCAGAAATAGAAGAAAGAGACGAATTAGAAAACACCGTACAAGAGGCATTCTATATTGCAGGAAAAGCATTAAAAAACACCGTACAAGAGGCATTCTATATTGCAGGAAAAGCATTAAAAGTTCTTCGAGACAAGAAGTTGTATCGTGAAACTCATTCTAGCTTTTTCGTTTATGTCAAAGAGCGATTTGATTTCACTCGACGGGCTGCTGATTATTTGATTTCGGCATCAACTGTAGTTGAAAATCTAAAACGAGAACAAATTGTTCTCGGTATTAATGTACTACCTACTAAAGAATCACAATGTAGAGAAATAGCTAAACTACCTCTAGAACAACAATCACAAGCATGGTTGATTTCCGTAGAAAGAGCGAATGGAAAAGTTCCTCCCGCTAAGATAGTCAAGCAGGTAGTTATTGAGATTAAAGGCCAACCAAAAATGAAATCCAAGAAGAACAAAACTGATGGCATTATTAGAGTACCAGGAATTGGATTTGAGTACGTTGCTCATTTAGATGAGGAAACTTATTATCTGTTGAAGAGTTATCAAGAGCGTGTTGGTACAGCAACTTTCAACGGAGCTATTAGAAGATTACTTGATGCTGAACAGCAGCTAGATAGATAGTTTTCTTTGATTTCCTAACGGGTTGGCGAAAGCGAATCGGGGGTGCAACATTTCATAACTAATTTTTACAGTTTCATTACCGAGCTATTGCACCTCCGACAACCTGTAACCGAGAAACGCCCATGGAAGGCGAAGGAATTATTGAGGATGCGCCTATCTCAAAGGATCTACTATGCTCTTGTCCTAAAAGATAAAGCAGCAGAGCTTGGTACTTCAATCAATAGACTTGTTGCGAAATAAATTTCAAATTAAAAGCTTTAGAGTTCTTAAGTTTCAAGTTTTCTTTCATTTCAGTCAATCTGGCTTTTCGTCCTGCTCCCATTTTTCTCTTTCTAGGTTTTTCTCTCCCATAATTCAGATGCTAGGTATACGTATTCAAACTTGATTAATAGCGTTTCAAATGTTTTCTTATTGAATTCTGTGGTCGCTCTCAATAATCTATCTTGGTGAAGTATTTTTTCGATGTTCAGCACGATAGCCCTACTATTATGATTATTTTTTCATACATTATCGGCTATTTCGCAAAAGTCTATTATCAATGGTTCGGACAAAATTAAGCAGCAATAGCTCCGTAGTTGTAAAGGTTTGAGTAATTAGGGTGGGATTGGGCGCAAGCCGAGATAAATGTAAAATAGTGCAAGATAGACCTCAATCCCTTGCCAGATAAGGCTTTCAAAATTAGTTCTTCCACAAGGTCAATATATGGACTTATAAACATTGCCTAAAACACATCATTCTCGGCAAAATTTAAACTTCAAAAGTACCATCTATCAATAGTTTCAGCTTGTAACTTTCAGACATTAGCGGCGTAAAATCTTTAGAGTTATTTGGCGTAATTAAAATACTTTCAAGAGAGGTATTTACGTTCTAAATTGGCAAGAACAGAGTAGGACTCTAACATAACTCGACTTTCCCAACTACGAGGTTTAATTTCTAAGAAATTTCCTGCCAGGATTTGTAGACTAATATCTCTTTGCTGTAGCGTCTGTATAATGTCTATGAAGTTTTGACTATCCAAACAGAGCCTGAAAGTGTCCCAAACAACTAAAATATCTCCCGCTCTAGCATATTCTAAAGCCAATATTAAATTTGACTGGTCATCGAAGACGCGATCGAGCAGATCGTTAAATATTGTTTGACAACCTGCTTTTTTTAAAGCAATGACTTGTTCGGAATTAGTATTATATTTCTGTCCTTTGAAACTGCAAACATAACCAATTTTCATCTCTCGTTAAATTGCTCCGATAACTAAACATTCCCTGGCAGCCTCAACCACTTCTGCTGTGATGCAGTTAAGCTCGTTAATTTTAATTACGCGCTGAATCTGGCGAAACAAACGATTCAGAAGGCGAAAATTACCATTAGTAATCCGAGCGATCGCAGCAATGGCTTCGGCATCGGTAAAATCATTAGGATTCATCTTCAAATCTAGCTTTTCCCAATAATGAGAAAGCATAAACCGCATTTCTGACTGACTTAAAGCACGATACTGGTGGGCAAAACCAACACGAGAATAGAGTTGAGGATATCGGGATAACTTCTTCTCCAATCCTGGCATTCCAATAAATATCAAGCCGATATTTCCAGCGTCGTAAATTTCTCGAAACTGCTCGATACCACTCATCTTCAAGCGTTCAGATTCATCCACAATAATCAACTCGCAAGAGCGATTAATGTAATCATCAGTAATAATCCAACTTTGTTCTTCGGGGGGTAAAAGTTCTTCATGAAAACGTCCCAACTGAGTTCGCATCATTAAAATTCTCTGCTTGATAACACGAGCGGGATTATACATCTCCCCTGTATAGAGTAAGGTATGACAATCTTTGATTTGTGTCGGTAAGGGCAAATAAGGAAGATGAGTAGGAAGACGGTTTTCGAGAAAAAACCATTTGGCATAGTATCGAGCCGAAAGAGTTTTGCCTACCCCTGGCGCACCGTAACATAAACCAATATATTTCTCTCTACGACAGGCATCGCTGAATTCAGCGAATCGTCGATATTCTTTGGTCAGAATAAAAGAGTTTTGTTCTTCTATGGCATTTGTATCATCAACGCATTTCTTGGGGATATTAGTCATTGTAATATCGCTTTAAAGCTGGCTTCTTAGGTTTATTGGTAGCGGGTTGTTCTGGTTCAAAATAGGTTCTGTGAGATTGTTTTTTATTGCCCATTAAGGCATCTACAATGGATACTCGATCTTTAATTTGCTGTTTGAGTTGTTTGCGTCTTTGATTGCGAGCAGTCTGAATTTCTTTTAGACTAACGGTTTCGGTAGATAGATCGAGACAGATAGCGCGACAGAGAAATTTATTTTGATGATAAACTCTGATTTCTGTCAGATCTTTAGGGTCATAACGGATGCTGACATCTTCTCCGATATAGTTTGCCAGTAAAGGATCTGTATATCTTAAACCCTGGAATTTAATGCCATCTCGTCGAATGCGCCTCGTATCTTTAAGAGTCAGCAGCAGCAGGTCTAGTTTTTCTAATGATTCTGGTAGTTGAGGGAGAAATCCCTTGTCATTCCAACGTTTGCCTGGAGCTTCAGATGTTTGGCTGTGTTCTGTTTGATGGTACTCAATGAGAAACCTTTCAAATTCGGAGTCAAGCTGATTAAAATTCAGAACTGGATTGGGTGATTTGTGTCCTGGTGGTGCATACCCAGGCAATTTGGCTAGCAGTAGTTGATTGACAGTCCTAAAAAATCGTTCGATTTTGCCTCTGCCTCTAGGTTCGCCAATCGTAGAAAAGATAAGTCGGATTTTGAGGTCAAGACAAACCTGTTCTATATGGTGAGAAGTAAAATCGCTGCCATGATCTGTATAAAGAATCTCTGGAATACCGCAGATATGCCATGCAGGATTATTTTTACGCCAAATGCCTTGCTTTAAAGCTAATGCTGTTTGTAATGCTGAGGGTGCATTAAAAGAAATATAGTATCCGGCGATCGCTCTACTATAATCGTCCATAATGACCGTCAACCAAGGTCTGACTGGCTGTTCTTTTTCATCTTTTATCCAGATATCTAAAAGAGTATGGTCTGCTTGCCAGATAGCATTGGGCTTTTCTGCATTATGGCGATGGAGTAAATCAAAGGTTTGTTTGTAGGCTTTTGTTCCTTCATGAGCCAGTGTCATTAAAGCTGGATCGATTTGACGGATAATTCCATATACAGTCTCGTAAGAAGGAGGAGTAATTCCAGAACTAACGCACCAATCTTTAACTCGACGATGAATGGTAGCTTTGGTCATGGCTGGTTTTTGTAAAGCCAATCCTTCAATCAGTTTTTTTACCTCGGCATTGACGACTTTTCTCGTACCGCTATCTTGGCGTTTGCTACGGCATAATCCTGCCAAGCCTGACTTTTTGTAGTTTGCCACCCAACGTTGGGCTGTTCTCAAGGGAATACCAGCATTGGCGATCACTTGACGGAGAGGAACGGAATCTTCTAGATGAGGGCGCAATATCTGATAACGCTCCCAGGCTATTGCTTTTGAGCTAGGGGGTAATTCGCTAAGGTTTGGTAATGAATCACGAGTTGATTCAGACATTTGATAAACGATAGATGGTGGAACGGTCTACATTGAAAGTTTTGGCTAACTCAGTTACTGACTTTCCTTCTTCTCTCAATTGTAAAATCAGTTCTTTTTGTTCATTTGAAAGCTTTTTAGGACGACCGAATCTAACTCCTCTCTTCATAGCAGCTTCTCGTCCGACACTGGTACGTTCTCGAATTAAATCCCTTTCAAATTCAGCGATACCTGCAAAGACAGTCATAATCATTTTCCCTGCATGAGAAGTGGTATCTGCCCAAGGTTCTCCAAGAGAACAAAATGCTGCTTTCTTTTCTCGTAAGGTTTCGACGATTTCTAGTAGGTGATGAGTTGAACGAGCAAGACGATCTAGTTTACAAACTACCAAAGTGTCTGATGCGCGAATCTGACTTAATAGTTTCTCTAATTCTGGGCGAGATTTTTTCGCTCCTGAAATTTTCTCTTCAAAAATATCTTCGCAGCCATTCTCTTTGAGTAAAGAAATCTGATTTGAGAGATTTTGGTCATTTGTACTAACGCGAGCGTAGCCGATTTTCAATTTTCAACCCTCAGTCCAAAATTTTGTCGCAAAATATAGTGCATAAATCATCTACTTTTGCTACTGACATTTGCAACAGGTAAAACTCAATCAAACTGCGAGCGCAAATTTTGTCGCAAAAGTTGAAACTTTTGCCACAGCCTAACTCAATTATTTTACAGTAGTTAATTTGTATCGCGCCAGATAACTACAAAGATTTTACGCCACTAATGTCTGAAAGTTACAATTTTTTTACCCAGAACGAGAATTAACAATCGAAGAACCTGATTCTTAAGATAAGATGTACGGTAATACCGTACATTACTAGAGAGTAAACAATCAGGTGAATAACATTAGCGTTAATCAGTTTCGGGAAAAATTAAAGCATTTTGTGGAAACTGTAATTAAAGAACATCAGCCATTAAAAGTAACTCGTCGCAATGGTGAAAATTTTGTGGTAATTAGCGCAGAGGACTGGGAAAGAGAACAAGAAACCCTATATATCTTGCAAAATCAAAGTTTAATGCAGCAAATAGCAGAGTCTCAAATAACCCATCAAGCAAATAGAGGATACAAACCGAGTGCTGAGGAATTAAATGAGATCTCTGGTATTTGAGGGGAAGACTTGGCAGGTATACGAAGAACTGAGAACAAAAGACCGCAAGCTACATAAAAATCTCTGTAAAATTTTGAAAGAAATGCTACGGGACAATCCTTCTGTGGGATTGGGAAAACCAGAGCTGTTAAAACATAACTTGTCTGGGTTTTGGTCGAGGCGATTATCGTCAAAGGATCGTTTAATTTATAAGTTTGACGATGAATATATTTATATTTTTGCTATCGGTGGGCATTACGAACAGTTTTGAACACAACCGCAGAATTCCTAAATCGGGATGAGGAGAGATCTCCTAAAGGATTCAGCAGTTGCTTCAACGGGTCACAGAACCGATAAGCCTTAAGGGTTGGCGTAAGGGAACGTGCGATAAGGCTAGAAGTACTGAAACTCCGAGATGTGTGTCAGTACACCTCAAGATGAGGGATTCCTAATGCTTGAGCTAGTTGACTGATATTCAAACTTTTCTCTTGCATTGCTAACCAAATTGACGCTTTGAAGGATGTCTGTAATGGTGTTGTTACTAAATACTCATTTAAGTCATACCAATGACGGAAAACAGCAGCTTTGTCTATTTCTGATCATTGGCGATCGCCTTTCGATTCGCTTCCGATTAAAGTTTTACTGCCCCAATCACCCTTAAGGGCTGCCACAAAATAGCCCGATAGATTTGGTATGTGCTTCTCCCGTTTTCTGGCTTTCAACAAAGCGATCGCACTCTCCACTTTTGCCGATGGATACAGCTTCAATAGATCGCTCACTGTCCTGTTTATTGGTATTCCCGCACCATCTAATAACGGTACTAATTCCTGCCATTTCTTGTTGACTATACAATCAACCTGGAGGACGTTTATTCCCTCACCTATATTTTGCTTGTTCTGTTCTGATTCTTGTTTGTATTGGCTATTAAGAGCATTTAACTGGGCTGAACTATCTAATTTTTGTCTTGAGTTTATTTCTTTTTGTAAAGCTTGTTTAGGTGAGGCAGCAGCAATTGAGTTTATTTCCTTACTAAGGCGATCGCTATTTTGCTTTGTTGTTTCTTTTTTGGTGTATTCTTTGTCTCTATATAATGAGACTTTACTATCTTTCATCTCAAGAGTTTGACTTTTTACATCTTGAGCTGTGCTATTACACATCTCTGAGATTTCAATGCTTTGAGCGCGTCGCGTTTTCGGTGAGAAGATTCCCACCGAAAAGCCGACGCTCTCTGCCCACTCTCTTAATTTATCGTAATTCAAATTGTAATAATTTGTCTGATTCCACTCCTTCGATCTGTACCTGACCACTTTGACTATTTCCAACGAGCGTAATAAACTCATCGCTTTTCTGAATTTCCACACTGACAGGAAAGTAAATTGGTTTTTTACCCACTGCTCGAAAGTGTTATAAATGTATTTTGCCTGGTCTATGATTACGCCAATTCCTTCTTTTTGTGTCCAGTAATGTAACTGCTGAAGTATTACTGCTGCTTCAAAGCTTCCCAATGCAGCCGCGATCTCCATGTCGAAATGCCTAGTGTTTACTGGCGAGGTGTTTAAAATGCTCATCTTTGAACGCCTCCGCACCATATAAATTGAAACGCTTTAGATAAAACGTTTACATTGCTTTCTTCTGCTGTCCCCTCTATCCATTTAAGGGCAGTAGCCTCTACAATGGGAGTTACAATTTCCATTCTAAGTATTTACGTCCTGTAGGTATTTGTTTGGTGTAAACAAAGCGATCGCCTGTCCTCGAAAACTTGCGGTCGTTTTGTTTTATATGTTTAAAACTATTAAATTACAACAATTTTGTTATTCATCATGTTTAATCACCAAAATGTCGTCAATACACAGTTTTGTATTTCCTGATATCTCTCTAACCCAGTCTCTTAAACGAATTAGAGTCGAATATTCACTACGTGCCAACGTTCCGTCTTTTGCAGAAGACAGAGTTCTTCTATCAATTTTCATCCCCTTCATTATTAGATCTTCGTAAACAGCGTTAACCGATAAACCTTCTTGCCAATATTTTCCTATATCGACGTAAGCGCGCATATTTGACCTTGCTAGTTGTACGTCGATGATATTCGCATTTATAGCGAGTGCAGCGTTAGTCATTTAACGTTTATGTTAATAGTTTAAGTTTTTACATTATAGCACTATGTTTTACTTTTACGTTAGCGTGAAACGTGCTAGTATAAATACGAGCTTAAAAAGAGCAGTTAACTTTGGACGGTCACTGCTCTCCTCACCTTATTGAATTTGCGACTAATATTCACCCCGATGAAACCGAGTATAGCTATCAGCATCCTCAATTTGTCTTTGGTAACGAGGTTGAGATTAAAGGTTCATTCAGCAATCGCGATCGCATTTTTTCTCTACTCTTGTTTTATCTGACTAACCAACCTGTTTTGAGAACTTATTCTACTGCCGTTGTTACTTCTGATTCGGTTAATCTCTCTATCAAATCCCGTCAACTCTTTCAATTGAATATGGTGTACATACCCCATATTATTTAGCTGACATTTTGTTGATTGACCAAAACGGGGCAAATCCTTTGAGGCACTACTGGAGACTGCCTTTTTTTCTGCTTTCATTGTCTACAATTTTTCAAACAACGCTATACTACACTCATACTTTTCAGTTGTTTGGACACGCTCTGGCAATCCCTATGTCCACAATTTGTTCACAATTTGTAAACATTAATTAGGCAATTGGAGCATTTTTTAGGGGGTTGGTTATTCCTATTGAGCGCATATTACAAAAAGGGCAAGCAATATTGAGTGAGTCAAACCTCGATCGAGCTTGCCGATTTTACCCGCCAAAACACAAGCCTAATACATTTTGTAGCAACTCAAGCTTCAAAATAACAAGTGTAATAAGAACGCAACTTTTAATCTTACAGAGCGAGCCAGTTCAATTGTTCAACCTTTTCTAGTACGGTTATTGGCGATCTTGACCGACAATGCCAGCGATCTCCCAAATGTCATTCACTCGACGCAGTGGTGGATCTGATTCATTTACCCAACGTACCAGATGATTCTGAAAACTTTCACCAGGCATATTGACTAATTTGGAGAGTACAATCCGATCTTCATCGGAGCTACCCTCCCATGCACTTACTAATAATTTTGGCAAATACAAACAATTTCGCGACTCTTCTTCTTTTTCTGAGACTAATGAAATGATTTTATCCTTTTGTTTATTTACTTCTAAACTCACTGCTAAGGATATTTTAACTGCTCTAGAAAATATCACTATTTAAGTAACAACAGTAAAGGCAAGCAATTATCAAGACGGAGCATCAGAGCAATTATTGATGGTTATTTAAAAGCTACTAACCTTAAATATACGAATGGTCGAACCCTCTCGGCACATAGCTTGAGACATACTGCTGGTACATGAGGTACGTAGTTGGGTAACCCCGTCCTTTTAAGGCGGGGCGGAACAACCGAAGTAATGCTTTAGCATTGAGTGAAATATTCTCTACGGCGCGTTTTCGGTAAGAATCTTCTTACCGAAAAGCCGCCTTACCAATGGTGAGGGTCATCAATATAAGCTTTAATCTTGGCTGTGCTTATTTTACCTGTTGTCTCATAAAAATAAGACTTGCTCCACAACGAGGGTAACTTTAATAAGCTTGGGAATTCTTGTCTGAGTAATCTACTAGATCTGCCTTTAAATGCCCTAGCAACTTCTGCTATTGAGTGAGTAGCATCATATTCAACTAAAAGATGCAAATGGTCTGGCGCAATTTCTACCGAACGAATGAACCATTTTTTGTCACTAGCAACAGAACTAAATATCTCAGCTAGCCTAAGCCGAATGTCTCCGACCAATACTTTTTTTCTTCTTTTTGGTATCCAGACTAAATGAACTGTAGCAAGACCTAATCTGTGACTATCATGACGATAGCCTAAAGATTTTTTTTTCATGTTGATAACTTTGTATTTATCAACAACAATGATATCATTGTTTTATGGTCAAATTATATAATGCTCAAGTAAATAGATTACCCAGTAATCGGGAGTTGTCAGCAGTATTAGAGTATTTGTGTTCTGAGTCAAATAAACTGTATAACTGTACGACTTATCTAGCCAGACAGATTTACTTTAAAACGGGGAAGTATGCCAATAAATTTTGGCTTGCTAGTCAGATGAAAGCTAATCCGCATATGAAATCTCTCTATACT
Source organism: Chondrocystis sp. NIES-4102 (assembly GCA_002368355.1). NCBI lineage: Bacteria > Bacillati > Cyanobacteriota > Cyanophyceae > Chroococcales > Chroococcaceae > Chondrocystis > Chondrocystis sp. NIES-4102. Next base: position 118,002 of record AP018284.1, read on the forward strand.
TCGGCAGCACAGCAAACTTGTATTTCTGTAGGAGAAGCGTTTAAAGGCTATCGTGAATTGTTGGCACTATACAGAAAAGGAGAGTTGGCAAACAAACCAAAGTTGCCGAAGTATCGTAAGCGTGGATTATTCCAAATCAGCTATCCTAAACGATGGCTTAAATTTACTGACAAAGGTGTCAGAGTACCGCTAGGAAAAAGTTGTAAGATTTGGTTTGATTTATCTGAAACTTTTGTTCCATTTCCTTCCAACTTAGATTGGAGTACAGTCAAGGAACTATCGATAGTACCTCGTGCTGGTTATTTCGATGCTGTTTGGGTAACTAAAAGCGAGCTTAAAGATAATCAAAAACTCAATCAAAATAACGTACTGTCAATCGATCATGGATTGGATAATTGGTTGACTTGTATTTCCAACGTCAATACTAGTTTTATCATTGATGGCAAGCATCTTAAATCGGTAAACCAATGGTATAACAAGCGAGTAGCGACAATCAAAGAAGGTAAATCCCAAGATTTTTGGTGTAATCTGCTAGACAAGATAACCAGTAAACGCAATCGACAAATGCGCGATGCAGTAAACCGAGCTGGGCAATTAGTTGTTCAACACTGTCTAGACAACAATATTGGTACAGTCGTTTTTGGTTGGAATAAAGGGCAAAAGCAAAACTCTAATATGGGAAAAAAGAACAATCAAAAATTCGTTCAAATTCCCACAGCCAAACTAAAAAAAAGGATTGAGCAGCTATGTAATGTGCATAATATTCGATATCTTGAGACTGAAGAAAGTTATACCTCAAAAGCCTCCAGCTTAGACCTCGACCTTATCCCTGTATTTGGTGAAAAACCCAAAGGATGGAAACCGTCAGGTCGCAGAGTAAAAAGAGGTTTGTATCGCTCGGCTCAAGGAATTGAGTTTAACGCTGATATTAATGGGGCTATTGGAATAGCCAGAAAAGTCGCAAAGCAATACGAGTTTCAATTCGATCCTCGTGGTTTTGCTAGGGGCGTTTTGACGATGCCCAGGCGGTTAAGGTTTTGGTGTAAGTCCTCTAATCTTAGCAGTGCTGTAAAGGAATCTCAGTCTATTTATAGCTGAGAGCGTCAATAGCGTTGAGAACTGGTTCGGATTTGAGACAGGTACAAGACTTACTTGGTCACGCTGACCCCAGGACTACTTCTATTTATGCTCACGTAGGCGATCGCTGGGAACATAATCCAGGTGCTAGTATTGAAGAAAAGCTTGATTTATCGTCATAACTAACTTTTGAGTTTAAGTTCATTGTCTGCTCTCTTAATTTTTCTGCGGATTGCCGGGTAAAAATTTGCAGAGAGTGCTTTGTCGTCAACCACGAACAACTAACCAAATCAACAAATCCTCGGTAATTGTTCCCCACTGAGCAGATCTACAATTCGCTTGGAACCAATTACACTTTGGAGCGTTACCAACCAGTTTTGGTCTGCCACAACCTTCCCAATAATTGTTGCATGGGACGAAGGATGAGATCTCATAATCTCTAGAGCGCGATCGCCATGTTTTTGCGGAATAAATGCCACAAATCTTCCTTCATTCGCTACGTACAAAGGATCGAAACCTAATATTTCACAAGCTCCTTGCACGTCTTCCCTCACAGGAATTAAGCTCTCATCAATTTCTATGCCAACTTTGGCAGCAACAGCAATTTCATTTAAGACACTTGCCAAACCACCACGGGTCAAATCCCGCAGACAATGAATTTCAATATTTGCTGCGATCAACTCCAGCACCTCTTCGGCTAAAGCTGCCGAGTCACTTTCGATAGTAGTCTCAAATTCTAGCTCTTCTCGCACAGCCATAATAGCAATTCCGTGCCGAGCCAAATCTCCGTTGAGCAAGATTAGATCTCCTGGCTGAACCGACTGAGGTGCAATAATTTGACTATGTTCGATGACTCCAATCCCAGTAGTATTAATAAAAATACCATCTCCCTTACCGCGATCGACTACCTTAGTATCTCCCGTAACTATTTTTACATTGGCTATCTTTGCTGCCTGTTGAATTGATAATGCTACCTGCCACAGAGTTTCTATGGACAATCCTTCTTCAAGGATAAAGCCAACGCTAAGGTAAAGAGGACGCGCTCCTGCCATCGCTAAATCATTAACCGTCCCATTAACTGCCAATGAGCCAATATCTCCTCCTGGAAAGAACAATGGCTTAACTACGTATGAATCCGTCGTAAAAGCTATTTTGTTGCTCTTTAGCCCAAGGATAGCTGCGTCATGCCCGATAGAATCTGCCGTACCAAAAGCAGTCAGGAACATTTGAATTAATTGCTGCATCAATCTTCCACCACCACCATGAGCCATTAATATGTGCGGATACTGTTGTAGTGGAATGGGACAGGAGAGATTAATCATGGTTGGTTATTAATTGTTCATAGTTTGCAATAAGTTTAGCTTTCTTCCAAAACCAAAGTCCCTCGACAAGTCGATGGGTGTTCCTGAGCATACCGAAGGATAAATTTTGGGCTGGCATTTAATAATAAACAGTTAGAATAGAATGTACATAATCTTTTGTATCATAGGTTTCAGTCGTTGTTCTAGATAAGTGGCTCAGGGCAGTAAGCTCCTGGTTGTGAGATTGGGAAGTCCTCAATTTATTGAGGAAGGATGCCACTACAAGTTACTAACTAAAAACTAACTGCCGATAACGATAATAAGCAGCACAAGCGCCCTCCGATGAAACCATCGGCGCACCCAAAGGATTTTCGGGAGTACATTTTTTGCCAAAAGCCTCGCATTGGGTCGGTTTTTTAATTCCCTGGAGAATCAGTCCACTAATACAATCAGATGATTCTTGAGTTTGATGATCTTTTAGATTAAAGCGTTTCTCAGCATCGAATTTACTATAGCGATCGCGCAATTTTAAGCCACTTTCTTCAATCATACCGATCCCACGCCATTGACGAGAGGTAGTTTCAAACACTTCTCTTATCAGTTGTTGTGCCGTTTGATTTCCTTCGTAACTTACAGAACGAGAATACTGGTTTTCTACTTCGACTATTCCTGCTTCTAGCTGTTTAATGCACATATAGATTCCCTGAAGAATATCTACTGGTTCAAATCCAGTAATCACAATGGGAATGTCATACTGTAGGGCGATCTCCAGATAATCTTCGTATCCTGTGATGGTGCAAACATGACCAGCAGCCAAAAAACCCTGCACGCAATTTTCGGAGGAGGCTAAAATGGTTTCCATTGCTGGGGGAACGAGTACGTGAGCTACTAATGCAGAGAAATTCTCGATTTCTAACTGACTAGCCTGATAAACCGCCATTGCCGTAGTCGGAACAGTAGTTTCAAACCCAACTGCAAAAAAAACAACCTGTCTATCTGGATTTTGAAGAGCAATTTTCACCGCGTCCAAGGGAGAATAGATTATCCTCACATCCCCACCTTGAGCTTTAAGCGATCGCAAATCTTTTCTTTCACTACCTGGTATTCGCAGCATATCGCCAAAAGTGCAAAATATAACCTCTGGAAGAGCAGCTAAGGCGATCGCTTGATCGATTAAATCTACCGATGTAACGCACACAGGACAACCAGGGCCATGAATTAAAGTTATTTGGGCAGGAAGCAGTTTATCAATGCCATATTTGACAATCGAATGAGTCTGTCCACCGCAAATTTCCATGATTTTCCAGGGACGAGTAGTTATACGGGCAATCTCCGCGACATATTCCTGGGCGATTTTGGGACTACGATATTCATTAACAAATTTCATGAGATAGATACGTTATAACAAAATTACTTAACTGACATTACGCAGAAGAATAATTAACCCTTTCCCTTTTCCCTTTCCCCTTTCCCCCACCCTCACAGATTAATTAGTGGGGTAACATCAGTTATTTAATGCAACTCTGCTAATTTGTGTGATTTCCCATTACTTCCAAGACTAGAAGCTAATAATTGATTGTGGCTGAGTTTACCAGTTTGCAACCATTGCTCCATGTCTGCGGTTTTATGGGCTAGAGTGAGTTGCGATCGCAGTTGTTCACCTTCTAAGATTTCTCGCTCTAATAAAGTTTGAGCTAATTTTTTTAATAGCTCGCGGTTGTGACTCAATACATCTAAAGCAATTTGATGGGCGTTATCAATCACTGCTTTAACCTCGCGATCTATTTCTTCGGCAATGGGGGGACTTACCTGACGACGAGGATTAGTCATCCCATCTAAAAACTGCTGTTGAGCTTTTTCAAAAGCAATGGGGCCAAGGCGATCGCTCATGCCGTAGAGTGTTACATAGCGTTCGGCTAAATCTGTCGCTTTTTGAATATCATCACTAGCACCAGTTGATACTTTGCCAAAAATTAATTCCTCGGCTGCCCGTCCTCCCAATAAGGTAGCTATGCGACCTCGAATTTCATCTTCAATCATCAAAAAACGATCTTCTTCTGGCAGTTGCAGCGTATAGCCCAATGCACCCACACCACGAGGTACGATGGAAATCTTCTCAATCCGATCCGTACCAGGCATTAATGAGCCAACGATGGCATGTCCGACCTCGTGATGAGCGACAGTTTTCTTCTCAATTTCATTGAGTACCCGCGATTTTTTTTCTAATCCAGTTAAGATTCTTTCAATGGCTTCATTAAAATCTGCCATGACCACGACAGTATGATTCTGACGGGCAGCTAAGAGTGCCGCCTCATTGATTAAGTTGGCGAGATCTGCCCCCGCAAAGCCTGGAGTGCGAGCAGCTAGTTTATCTAAATCCACATCCCTAGCTAGACTAACGTTTCTGGCGTGAACCTGTAAAATTGCCAGTCTCCCTGACTTATCTGGACGATCCACCACAATTTGGCGATCAAAACGACCAGGGCGTAACAGAGCAGGATCGAGAACTTCGGGGCGATTGGTAGCAGCGAGTAAAATTACCCCCGTATTCGGTTCAAATCCATCCATTTCGGCTAGTAATTGATTAAGAGTCTGTTCTCTTTCGTCGTTACCACCCATAAACCCACCTACAGCAGCGCGAGACTTACCTAAAGCATCTAGCTCATCGATAAAGACAATCGCAGGGGCTTGTTTTTTGGCACTATCAAATAAGTTTCTGACTCGCGATGCGCCCACCCCAACGAACATTTCGATAAACTCCGAACCAGAAATACTAAAGAAAGGTACTTTGGCTTCTCCTGCGATCGCTTTTGCCAAAAGAGTCTTACCCGTACCAGGAGGCCCTACCAACAAAACACCTTTAGGTATTTTTGCTCCTAAAAGAGAATATTTAGTTTGATGTTGTAAAAAATCGACAATTTCGTATAGTTCTGCTTTCGCTTCGTCAATTCCTGCTACATCGTCAAAAGTAACATCCATCGTTCCTTCTGAATAGATACGGGCATTACTCTGACCGATGCCAAAGAGACTTTTGTTCGTTCCTCCTTGCCCATTGCGATTGAGCAAAAAGCTACCTAGATTGAGGAGTAAAAAGAAGAAAAATGTGAATTTAAGAAATTCCCATACTCCAACATTACTAGTCGAAGTAGCGGAAAACTCCACCTGATGTTGATGTAGTAGTTTGGGCAACTCTGTATCCTGCTCTACTATATTTGTAATAAATATTTGCTTTGATTCATTGTTTACTAATTTGGGTTTGAGTACATATTCAATATAATTAGAGCCAATAGTTACCGTTTCGACGCGATCGCTCTCCACCTGATTGATAAATTCACTGTAGGGTCGAGGCTTGTTGGGCGTTGTCGGCAAAAATAAGCTAAACAAAATCAAGCAAATTGCTGTTACAATCATGCTCCAGCCCATTTGACGCGATTCGGGTGTTTGAGTTGGCTTTTGCTGATTGGACATCTTCCTTTACTCCTAATCAATACAATTCGACAATCTACTATTTACCTTAAAAAGCTTTTAGCTTTTAGCTCTTAGCTAATGGGTTTAATTCCCCCACTAAACTACGTATAGTGGTCTTCGTTCAAGAAGCCTTTTTTTAACGGCTTATAGCTTAGAGCTTATAGCTGATAGCCAGGAGCTTCGCTCCTCCTTAACAAGACCCTGCATAATTTTGGCAACTTTGTCCGATCGCGATCGATAATAGTGATGTCGCCACTATAGTTATGCAGTTTTTTCTCCTTCCTCTACTTTCTACCATGAACATAAATCGAAAGCTTGAGGAAGTTGTGAAGGCTATTTTACGTCTAATGTGGATTAGCGGTGAGACCCCGCGTTATGCGAAGCGGTATGCTAAAGCACTAGCTTCGCTTATAGCTATAAGCTATAAGCTTTTTAATTCGCTATTGTTGAATTAGAAATATTACTTTGAGATAATTATCATGCGCGCAATGGTTTTGAATAAACTAGGTCAGCCTTTGCAAATGACAGAGCTGCCTATCCTGATCCCTGAACCTCAACAAGTGCTACTTAAAGTTCATGTTTGTGGGGTGTGCCGTACCGATTTACACATTGTTGATGGAGAATTAGCTCGACCAAAATTGCCGCTGATCTTGGGGCATCAAATCGTCGGTACAATCGTCAAAACTGGCAAACAAGCGAATAAATATGCTCTAGGTACTCGCGTCGGTGTGCCTTGGTTGGGGCATACTTGCGGTTGCTGTCCTTACTGTCTGGCAAGCAAAGAAAACTTATGCGATCGCGCTTTATTTACAGGCTATGATCTTAACGGCGGATATGCTGAATATGCGGTTGCCGACGAAAGCTTTTGTTTCCCCATTCCTCAGAGTTTTTCTGACTTACAAGCAGCTCCGTTGTTATGTGCGGGACTAATTGGCTATCGTTCCTATCGCCTGACCGAGGATGCCCAAAAAATCGGCTTCTATGGTTTTGGGGCAGCAGCGCATATTTTAGTTCAGTTAGCTAATTATCAAGGTAAACAGGTATATGCTTTTACGCGACCAAAGGATACTCAAGGGCAGGAATTTGCTCGCTACTTAGGTGCAGTTTGGGCAGGGAATTCTGAGGAGCTACCGCCAGAAAAACTTGATGCGGCAATCATTTTTGCCCCTGTGGGTAATTTAGTTCCCGCAGCCCTCAAAGCAGTTGCCAAGGGTGGGATAGTAGTCTGTGCTGGGATACACATGAGCAATATTCCCAGCTTTCCCTATCAAATTCTTTGGGAGGAGCGGGTATTACGTTCCGTTGCCAACCTTACTCGTCGTGATGGTGAAGAATTTTTAGCGATCGCCTCCCAAGTTCCCATTCACACTGAAGTTACCGCTTTTGAATTGGCTCAAACAAATGAAGCTTTGGATGCTTTACGTACTGGCAAAATCAAAGGTGCTGCGGTGATCACAATTGACTGAGAAAGTACCCGTATCAGATAAACTATCCCCAAAGACATCAATTTGGTCTGTATTACCTAAATTCAGTTCTGATTTATAGCTCCTGACTGCATTCCTTCCACCACATCCCAGGCAGATTCACATTCTTGATCTATCTCCATTTGGGCATCCGCAGCAATCCGAAATAGCTCAGTATCGTCAAGCTCGCATAAAAACCAAAGAAAAGCTAACCCCAACCTCTTCTTTATTTATCTCCCTATCAAATCGTCGTTACGGTCAACGCTTATCTAGAAGTGGAATTGGTCATCTCGTTGATAGTTACTTGTCCAAGTGTGGTTTGAAACATAGTGATTTAGAACGTAGTCTTTCTCCCCACAGCCTACGTCACACCGCAGGTACTTTGAGTCTTCAAAATGGTTCTTCTTTACGGGAGGTTCAGGATTTTTGGGGACATAGCGATCCTAAAACTACTGCTGTTTATACTCATGTTCTTAGTTCTCAGGAAAATAATCCTGCCTCAAAAATTGAGATCGATTTTTAACTAGGTAAGTATCAGAAAAGTGGCTTCGGAGCAAAAAATCATAGCAGGACAAGACCTGAGAATAAAACTACAAAGTGTGCTATTGTGCGGTTAGGCAATTATGGACATTTACCCAAGAAAGAACAGCAAGATATGATGCCCGCTCAAAATTCGCTGCTCGATTTGCCTTCCCTAGACTCTGTTATCGATCGCACTCCTTTAACTGCAACTTCCAACACCTTAGTAAGTTCAGCGATCGCCCTGATGAGTCAGGCTAGAGAGAATAGCTGTGAATTAGAGGGTACAAGTAGATCCCCAACTGTAGAATTATTAAATCGAGAGCGCAATAGTTGCCTACTCGTAGTTGAGGCAGAAAAACTTATTGGTATTTTTACAGAACGAGATGCGGTCAAGCTGGCTGCTTCTCAAAGAGATCTTAACGGCATGGCGATCGCCGAAGTGATGACTAAGGAACTAATAACTTTAAAGCGATCGCCGAATCAAACTATATTTACCGCCCTATCACTACTACATCAGCATCAAATTCACCATTTACCAATTTTAGATGAGCAAGGTCAACTATTTGGATTGGTAACTTCCAGTTATATCCGACAAATTTTGCAACCCATCAATCTCCTAAAACTCAAAACTGTAGATGAGACGATGACCAAAGAGATCGTTCACGCGCGAACGAGCGCATCAGTTTTGAATATTGCCCAACTTATGGATGCACATCGCATTAGTTGCGTAGTTATAGTCGAAGAAATCCCCAGGAGTAGAAAAGTAAAGGTTAAAAATGGCGAGGAGGCTGCCCTTGAACCTGTTGGCATAATTACTGAGCGAGATATAGTTCAATTTCAAGTTTTAGGGCTTAATTTGGCGAGTGTTAGGGCAAGGGAGTTAATGAGTACTCCTTTATTCACTCTCAAACCAGAAGATAGTCTTTGGCTGGCACAAGGTGAAATGCGGCAAAGATGGATCAGACGTTTGGTAGTCACGGGAAAAAAAGGAGAATTAGAGGGGTTAATTACGCAGACTGATTTATTGCAGGCGATTGATCCCGTAGAGTTATGGAATGTAGTTAATTTGCTGCAACAAAAAGTTGGCGAAAAAACGGCATCTTTAGAGCAAGAAATTAATCGACGACAACAGGCTGAAGCTGAATTAAAACAGATTAACGATCGCTTACAAATACAGGTACAAGAACGTACAGCAGAACTTACTGATTTTATCGAAAATGCAGTCCTACCAATGCATTGGGTTGCTTCAGACGGCACGATTGCCTGGGCGAATCAAGCGGAATTAGATTTGTTAGGCTACACCAAAGAGGAATACTTCGGGCGATCGATTATCGATTTTCATGTCGAGCGACCAGTTATTGATGAACTTCTCGGACGACTATCGAACAATGAAACCGTAAGAAACTATCAATCCCAACTGCGCTGCAAGGATGGTTCTATTCGTTACGTTCAGATTGATTCTAATGTCTCTTGGCAGAATGGTAAGTTTATCCATACACGTTGTTTTACTCGCGATGTCACTGAAAATTGTCAAACACAAAGACAACTTCAAGAAACATTGCGATCGCTTGAATTTCAAAAATATGCTTTGGACAAAGCAGCAATTGTTGCCATTACCGATCACCAGGGAATTATTACCTATGTTAACGATCGGTTTTGCCAAATCTCTAAATATAAAAAAGAAGAATTAATCGGACAAACCCATCGAATTATTAATTCTGGCTATCATCCTCCCGAATTTTTTCAAGAACTTTGGGGTGCGATCGCATTGGGGAAAGTTTGGCAGGGGGAAATCCAAAATCGAGCCAAAGATGGTAGCTTCTATTGGGTGGATACCACAATCGTTCCCTTTTTAGATGAGACGGGCAAACCATTTCAATATCTGGCAATTCGTTTTGACATTAGCGAACAGCAAGCTGCCCTACGGGAACGCAAACAAGCCGAAGAATCACTACGAAAAAGCGAACAGAAATTTCGAGCTATTTTTGACAGTACTTTTTCGTTTATTGGACTGCTTACCACCGAAGGAATTTTGATTGAAGCAAATCGGACAGCATTGGACGCGATCGGCGTTTCTAGTGAAGATGTAATTGGACAACCTTTTTGGCAAACACCTTGGTGGGCGCATTCTCTACCTCTGCAACAGGAACTACAACAGGCGATCAACAAAGCAGCAGGGGGTGAGTTAGCTCGTTTTGAAGCGGAACATCCTTTGCCTGATGGAACAATGGTGATTGTAGACTTTTCTCTAAAACCTGTTTTTGATGAAGCGGGAAAAGTTGTCATGCTCATTCCAGAAGGACGGGATATCACCGAACGAAAACAGCTTGAAGCTCAATTTCTCCGCGCTCAACGCCTAGAAAGTCTGGGGACGCTAGCTAGTGGTATTGCCCACGATATGAATAATATTTTGACACCAATTCTGGGTGCTTCCCAACTTCTCCCTCTTAAACTCAGTAATCCCGATCATATGACTCGGCAACTACTTCAAATAGACATCTCCAGAAATCTGTAACTAACTTACTCAATAGCTTTTGAGACTTTTCTTGGATTGAGTTTTTAAATTAAGTGTAACGATTTTGTGTCTTTAAAGCTAATTTAAGTTAGTTATTGCCTTAAAACTTAATCATTCGATAGTAGATTTTTAGCTCGAATTTATCTGATTTTTTAACCTAGAATATTAATGCTCCAATTCTTAATCTAACTAGACCACATACTGTACTCATGACTGAACTATATTTTTGAGAATTTAAACGAAATCTTGACTCGGCTACCCTGAATATTTTTACAACTCTAATTATATGTTCTACATAGATTCTTTGTTTGGCACTTTCAGTATTTTCGGTTTTTTGATTTTTGGTTAACTCTCCCTTTGGTGGTTTTTTGTGAGGTCTTTCAATTTGTGCTTCTCCTACATATCCTTTATCTCCTCTAAATTTTTGCGCTCGCAAAAATTTAGTTTGACTCTTTCTCCAAATACTAATATCACTCTTTGGTCCTAATTCTCCCAGAACCACATCAACAATATCTTCTCCTTTTGGTAAGATAATTGCCTGATTTTTATAAGTATGATTTTTCTTTTTTCCTGAATAGCAGCTTTTTTGCTCTTGATAGTCTCCTGGTCTTTCTCTATTTGACTCCCAGCTATCTACTATTAACTCCAGCGAGGCAATAATTTCTTTAATCCATTCTTCTTCGCTGGGACACTTTTTTACTTGTTCTAATATTGATGGGGGTAAAGCTTGTTCTAATATTGATTGCCAGTAATGAAATGTATAATGCGCTGTTGATTCGGATACTCCAAATTGAATTCCCAACATTTGAAATGTCGGATTATGTCTCAAATAAATAATAGTCAATAATATTTGGTCTTGAATAGATAATTTTGGTTTGTTTCCTCCTCCTGCCCCAATTATCCTGATTTTTTGTTGTTCTTTAAACTCAATTTGGTCTTGGTGTAGCTGCTTTACTAAGTAAACTAACTGATTAAATTGTTCATAACTTATTCCTAATAACCGTTTTGCTTCTTTGGGTTTCTTTTTCAGGGTATCTAAAATTAAGCTCATTCTTTTAATCGACTCTAATATCTCTTTTGCTTCTCTCCTTACATTACACTATTTATATTTTGGAGATGTCTAATCCTACTCCTGAGTTTTCACTCGATCCTACTACTTATGGAGATTCTGCAATTGAGCTATCTTTTCCAAGAGCAGGTATTGTTGGGCTACAAAAATCTGGAACAGAACTAATTATCGATCTCAACCGCGATGGTATTGTCGAACCTACAAACGATCTAACGATTTTTGATTTTTTTGACGAACAGGGAGAGTTAGGAAATGGAGAAATTGAAGGAATTAATAATGTCTTATCTTCAGACATTATCGACTTTTTTGCTAACAATCCTCAAGAACCAGTTGCTGGTTCTACCGTTTATCGGTTTTTAAATAAAGACACGGGAGTTCATTTTTACACCGCTAACGAAGAAGAAAGAAATTTTGTTGAAGATAATTTGACTAACTATACTTCAGAAGGAGCTTCCTACCTGAGTGTCGATACTCTAACAGGTAATCCTAAACCGCTGCCAGTTTACCGTTTTCTCAATCAAGATACGGGAGTACATTTGTATACAGTTTCTGAAAATGAACGAAGTGCAGTTGAGAATTTGGACAACTTTAGTTTTGAGGGAGAGGCATTCTTTGCTTATGAAACTGAAGTAGAAGGCTCAATTCCGATTTATCGCTTTTTTAATCCCACTACGGGAGCGCACTTTTATACACCTTCAGCCACCGAAAGAGATAGCGTAGAAAATAATTTACCTGATTTTCAATCTGAAGGAATTGCTTATTATGCTCTACCCGATACGGTAGACAACCAGAGTTTAATTTGATTCACGCGAATCGCGATCGCGCTTTTTTTACTATCATCGGCTTCTTCCTAGCTATAGGTTTATTAACTGAAGCGATTCTCGGAGTAATTGATCGATACCAAAGTCAGAAATAATACTAAATCCGATTTAGAAAAAATACTAAATTTAATAGTTTTTTAACCAATGATAATCGGTTAAATTACGGGTTCTGTCGCAAAAAGTTTAAACTGACAGAATAAACCTATGATTATCTGAATTTTTATACAGCAATCCCAAAGAGAGAATCTATGAATTTCTTTTCCGCTAAAACATCATTTTTACTAACTCCTTCCACCCGACCTTTATTAATCATGTGCATAATCTCAATTTCTCTAATTGTTCTCCAAGCTGTGTAAAATGACTTATATCCTAGACCGGCATTTGTTATTCTCTTCACTCCTCTATGGTGCCGAATGCACTGTTTCGCAAGCGCTTGAATTAAATTTAAGCGACCGAAACAGTCTTGTTCTACTAAATTATTAAGATATTTTACCTGCCTAATTTTACTTTTTTCTTCTAAAACTTTTTCCGATTTTAATTCTTCAATCGCTGGCGAATCGGCTGGATTTTTATCGACATTAATCATTCTGGGCTGCTGATTGTGTTTGGCTTTCAGGACTTTTTTGAAGAATCGATGGGCTGCTTTTTTGTTTCTTCTGACACTCAACATAAAATCTAAAGTATTGCCTTCACTATCTACTGCCCTATATAAATATTTCCATTTTCCTCTAACCTTAATGTAGGTGTAGCGACCCGCCAAGAGTCATTAGTCAACTTCAAGTGACGACGAGTTTTTTCGTCTATTTGAGGAGCATAAGTTAACACCCAACGAGCAATAGTAGAGTGGTCTACAGATAAACCTCGATCTTTCATTATCTCTTCTAGGTTCCTGTAACTCAAAGGATATTTTAAATACCAACGAACATTAAGTAAAATTAGCTCTTTTTGGAAATGTCTCCATTTGAAAGGCTGTTTGAGATTCATTAAAAGGCAAAAGTTATAAGTATGATTGCTTAAGTTATATTGTACTATACGCCTTTTCCTATTTTTTGCGACACAACCGTTAATCCTTATAGATACAGTGGGGATAGCTACCCCGATCGCCAAGCAAAAGGCTATAGTAATCCAAAGTATTTTTGGGGCTAGTCTTCGGCAGGATACCAACCTGCGGGAATTACCTTGAAATGCCAGACATCCTTCAGGCTTTCATTTGCTATTCGCGAATATAGAATAGAAATAGTAATGTGAAATTAATCTTAGAATGCTCAAACCTCAAGATATTGTAGTTCTACTCAAAGTTCGCGGTTTATCTGGGCAGTGGACTTATAGCGAACTGGCAAAAAGTTTGAAGATGAGTTCTTCAGAAGTTCATGCTGCCATTCAGCGATGTTCGTTAAGTGGTCTTTATAGCGATCAAAGAAGAAAGGTTCTCAAACCTGCTTTAGAAGAATTCTTAGTTCATGGTTTGAAGTATGTCTTTCCAACTCGACCAGGGGCTTTAGTGCGGGGAATGCCTACGGCTCATTCAGCCGAACCTTTAAAGGATTTACTAGTGACAAACGATCGCGATATCTATGTCTGGGCATTCGGTTCGGGTAGGGTTAAGGGTCAAGAAATTAAACCTCTATATCGTTCTGTACCAGAGGCAGTATCAGAAGATCCGCAATTATATGAAATGCTTACGCTCGTGGATGGCTTGAGAGTAGGCAAAGTTAGAGAGCGGGAATTGGCTGCGGAGGAATTAAGAAAGAGGCTTTATGACTAATCCACAAATTAATAATTTGGAGAAAGTAGCGACTATTTTAGCTAGCGTTCCTGAACGGTTTGTCTTTACTGGAGCGGGGACGATTGTTCTTTATGTCGATGAGATTATTAGAGATGAATTACGCCCGACTAAAGATGTGGATTGTGTCGTGGAAATCTTTTCTCGCACTGAATATTATCAATTGGCAACTGCTTTGCGAGAAGTAGGATTATCTGAATGCACTGAACCAGATGCCCCCATGTGTCGGTGGGAGTATGAGGAACTATTAATTGATATTATGCCCTGTGGAGACGAAGTTCTGGGTTTTAGTAATCGTTGGTATGTCGAAGGTCTAAAGAACATTATCACCTATGCTTTACCAAGCGGTCGAGAAATTTATATCTTCTCCTCTCTATATCTACTGGCAAGCAAAATTGAAGCATTTTTGGAACGAGGGCAGAGTTTTTATTTTTCCAAAGATATTGAAGACATTATTGTTTTAATAGATGGCTGTGAAACTCTACTAAGAGAGTTCGAGCGAGCAGAAGGAGAAGTAAAAATCTTTTTACAGCAATGGTTTGGCAATAATGTAGAGAACCTTGAAGATGCTGTGACTAACTTTTTGCCCTCATCAAGTACTGGTAGAGAAGGAAGAGCGATTGAGTTAATTGCCAACTTTGCGACTATCAATTAGAAATTCATTTCAAAAAAAGGCTTGGTTTATGCTCGCGTAATTTTGCTTCACGACCGAATTGAGTAGTCGAGAAGAAATGCTAAAAGTTTTAAACCATGCATCCGCGTTCACCTCTACCTATTAAAAGCAATCGCGGTATTTAAGAATCCGAAAATATTGGTTTTTCCTTTGCTACTGAGGATACTCCTACGCGAGTAAATTTTCCCTGCCAGTCCTCTAAATTAATCACTGCATCTAAATAAAGCAGCAACAAAACAATATCAGGATCTTCAGGGTCTTGTCGATGGGCGATCGCGTAGTGCTAGAAGATTATCTCGATCACTGGTCATGGACAAGCCCCTTTACAGTAGAAGCAATTGATGGAGAGATGATAAAACTAGAAATGGTGAGTAAATTAGTAGAAGCCAGTAAGCTATGTTTAATTCTGTAAACAACAATATTCTGTAATTATGCGTCACTAATATTTTCCACAAGCGATCTCCAATTCTAGAAGAAGCATAGTTATTTTTTTAGATTTGCAGGATTGAATTGATTTGGTTTTTAAGAATTGGTATTTCTTGCTCTATTATTTGCCAGACGATTTTAAGATCTACCCGAAAGTACTCGTGAACAAGTAAATTGCGAAAGTCGATAATGTCCTGCCAGTTAATTTGTGAATGTTTTTCCTTAGTCTCAACAGACATCGAACGTGCTGCTTCGCCAATTATTTGTAGTTGCAGCAAAATCCAGCTAGAGATGAGTTCATCTTTGAAAAATTCAGCTTTACCTTTAATCGTATACTTTTCAATTTTGGCGATTGCTTCCCAGATGTCTTGTATCCTTTCTAAATCTTTTCTCATAGGCTTAAGGACTCGGCTAAGACCTGGTGGCGAATTCTAGTTTTAAGTCCTGCGGGAGTGACTACATCTACTTTGATATCTAAAAAGTCTTCGAGATCTCTAATAAGTCGTACAGGAAACCAAGGACTAATCTTATCTAAGTCGTAGTCTACTAATAAATCGAGATCGCTGTTCTGGTCTGCCTCTCCCTTAGCAACTGAGCCAAATATTCTGACGTTAAAAGCTCCATGCTGAGCGGCAATTTCTTTGATTTTTGCTTTAATTTCTGGTGTCAAATCATCGAGAGTCATGGTTATACCAATCCGACTTGAGAGTTAAGTATAAGGGAACGCAACCTATGTTGATTTTAACGATAATTTTCTAGACATTTTGGATGATGCGATTGCATTTATAGTCAAAGTTCATTAACTAATATCCTAACTAGATGGAGTACTGTCGATAGTACTAGAAAAGGTTAAACAATTGAACAGGCTCGATGTGTAGGGTTAAAAGTTGCGTTGTTGTTACACTATTTATCCCCAAGCTTCAATTACTACAAAATGTATTAAGTTTGTGTTTTGGCGAGTAAAATTGGCAAGCTCGATCGGGGTTTGACTCACTCAATATTGCTTGCCCTTTTTGTAATATGCGCTCAATAGGAATAACCAACCCCCTAAAAAATGCTCGAATCGCCTAATTAATGTAGACAATTTGTAGACAACTTGTGGACAAAATGTAGACATAAGGATTGCCCGAGCGTGTCCAAACAATTGAAAAGTATGAGTGTAGTATAGCGTTGTTTGAAAAATTGTAGACAATGAAAGCAGAAAAAAAGGCAGTCTCCAGTAGTGCCTCAAAGCCTTTGCGCCGTTTTGGTCGATCGACAAAATGTCAGCTAAATAATATGGGGTATTTACACCATATTCAATTTAACGATATAGCAATCGCATTATCCCAAAAGCGATCGCTATATCGTCGAACTAAAAAATGTATTGAGTGGAAATGTTGTGAGACTGATCGAAGGGACAGATCTCATCTTCACGAACCCAGAGGGATGGACAGATGGTAGAAGCATCATCATTACTTCTAAGTCTGAAGTACCATTCGGCTTGATTTAGATAAGATTCAGTGCTGCGGTAAAGACTTTTGTTATGTAGGCACTCAATAATCTCAAAAACAGCCCATTCTTGATGATGTTCATTTTTGTCAATGACTTTAACAATGCTGCCGACTTGATATTCAGAGTAAGGAAGATCAGCTTCGTCTTCTATCTCATCAGTTGCAAAGGCATCTAGATCGATGTTAGAGAAGATAATCTTTTTATCTTCAAATTCATGACTGATTTCTAGATCTGAAGAAACAATACAGTCATTAGTTTGTTGGTGATAGGTTCTGGCTTTGCGGTTAGAGAGATGACACCAACCGCGACCATCAGGATCACGATAATCATCGAAGTGTGGGCATTGGGAACAGTTAGAGAAGTAACGAACTAAAGTCGATTCATCTTTCCAAATTTGTTTTTGCCCATCTGTGAGTTTGTATTTCCAGTAAGGTTGATTGAGTAGTTGCCCTGAAGGAGTTTTGGATTCGATTAACTCCATCGCGCAAACTTTAAACAGGCTAGATGGATTATTTTTGGGAACAACTTGTTCAGTGAAGACAAATAAGGGCTGTGGGTAAGTATATTCAGTTTCTTTGGGGTCTTGTGGGGGCGCGAACTCAATGGTGATTAACTGTCGTTCAGATGTCTTTAATGCTGGTTTTTCGGCTAAATATGCCATGATGGGAGTTGATCTCTTAATTGGTGGTTACTAGGAAGAGCAAAGTAAAGACTTTCGACGGTTACTATCTTTGCTTTCCTTTTTAAAATATTCTTTCAAATGCACTTTGGTTAACTTCTATGGCTTGCAACGTGCATGTTGTTTCCTTATGTCTATTATACTTATGATTGTAAGTATAGTCAAATTAATAAGTATATAGTTCACTAATAATAGCAACATGACTATAATAAGCTTTGAAGGGATATCAAAACCATGATTATAGTTAGACAATGGAGGCATAATAATTCAAAAACTCAAGTTATCCGTGCCTACAAAGAACAAAATTAAAGATCTATTAGATTCTAGGAGCATAACTAGATACCAGTTTTGGAAAGACACTGGATTAGCTCAAAACACAGCTTATCGGCTTTATGACGATCCTTCTTATATTCCAGGCTCTAGTGTGATGCATAAAATTTTCTTGGCTTACAACTGGCAACCTGGAATGTATTTATTCTGCCAAAAGGATTAATTTGAGTCTATAAGTCTTGTTCTATACTCAATTTATTTTGTCTCTAAATACAAAAGCGACCGCACGTTTTATCAGGACTAGCGATCGCCTTTGGTTCAAAAATCCCATAAGGAGGGAAATTAATGATTACTTACATTTTAAATGTTGCAGGCAAATACTGCACCTCTGTTTTAACTAACCATTCAAAGCAGTTGGGAGGTGCAGCATGATAGGACTTATTGCACCATTCCAGATATTAGATTATTTAGATCGCCTGAACGTAGTGAAAGAAACCACCCGTGAGTACCACTGCACTTGTCCAGTGTGTGGAGATGGCGGGTTTAAGGTCAACAAAAAGAACGGTTCGTACCAAGCGTTCAAGTGTGGGTGTGAAGTTAGAGATATACGTGAGGCGATTAGTCCTTGGGCAAAGAGACAGGGAGACAGGGGGACGAGAGGACAAGGGGACAAGGAGACAAGGGGACAGAAAATAAGTTTAGCCAGACTGTCTAAAACCGCCAAAGATGCCCCGAAGCCAGAAACAAAGTTGATCCCAGAATGGTTACAGAAGCAAGGAATACCCGCTAATGCTACCGAAACCCGTTATTGGTATTCCAAGACTCAATGGGTGTCTAGGTTTGAGTGGACAAACGCTGACGGCACAGTAGAGAAAACAATCAGACAGGGACATATCAAATCGAATGGGTTAATCCAATGGAGCAAAGGGTCAAAGGATTGGAGAGCCTACAAACTCACTGAAGCAGTTAAGCATTGCCAGGGAAAATGGGTCTTAGGTTTAGAAGGAGAAGGATGTGTCGAAACAGCCAGAGCGATCGCTCTATTGGCAATTACCTGACAGGGGTCGAATTGGAAAGAGAAAGCTATAACCTCTGACTTAACAAAACTTATTGAGGGTGAAGCAGCAGGATTAGTTTATTTTCCCGACCATGATGAAGTGGGGCAGAAAAAGGCAGAATTAATCAAATCAGCTTGTCTTAAAGTCAACTTGCCATGCTCGATCATCTCGCCGACAGATGTATGGAGTGAAATGCCAGCCAAAGGAGACATTACTGACTGGGTAGAGGCTCATCCAAACAAGAGTACAGATGAATTAATTAAAAGATTAAACAGAGGGATTACCAAAGCTGCCGAAAGGAATGAACAAGAGAAACAGAGAAAAGAAGAAAAGGAAAAATTAGAGAACCTGCCCGATTGGTCACAGTCAGACATTGCCGAATGGCTAGCAAATAAGTACCAAGGTCAATTAGCCTGGAATGTAGAGCAACAGGAATGGTATCGCTATAGTTCGATAAAAAAGGGAATTTGGAATAGTGAATCAGCCGAACTAATCGGGCAGTTAGTGAAGTCCCAAGTAAAGGCGATCGCCAATGGAACAGCAAGAAGGGGAAAGAAAAGACCGAGTTACACCATTAGTTTTATTAATGGAGTTACAGCATTACTGAAGCTAGATTTAGCAGTAAGAAGGTGGAATGAAGCATCAGGACTATTACCAATGCTTAATGGTGTTTTAGACCTAGAAACTAAGAAGCTGCTGCCTCATAGTCCAGAGAATCGATTAACCTGGTGCTTGCCCTATAACTACAACATCCTCGCTACCTGCGAACCGATACAAGAATGGTTATTGACAATGTGTAATGGCGATCGCGCTTTGGTTGAGTTAATGAGAGCGTATTTATTGGGAATAGTTACAGGTAGGACTGATTGGCAGAAGTATTTAGAACTAGTGGGTGCGGGTGGTACAGGCAAATCTACCTTGACTCGTCTAGCCACAGCTTTAGTCGGACAAGAGAACGTCCACACCACAACGCTGAAAAAACTAGAGAAAGAAAAGTTTGAGACAGCTTCTATTGCTGGCAAGCGGTTGGTCTTGATTAATGATTCTGAACGTTATGCGGGAGAGGTAGGCAAGCTAAAAAACCTTACAGGACAAGATAGTTTACCCTATGAAGTCAAATTCAAACAGTCCAAGGGTGGTTTTACTCCCTCAGCTTTGGTCATAGTCAGTACCAATGAAGTTATCCAAAGCTGTGACTATACATCAGGATTAGCAAGAAGAAGAATCTCGATTCCCATGTTTAACCAGATCAAAGGCGATCGCCAGAAGAACCTGATTGAACACAAGAATGGTGAGATGAGAGGTGATTTTCTGCCTTACATACCAGGATTGCTCAATTGGGTGCTGTCGATGGATGAGTCGAAAGCCACATCAATTGTAAAGAATTATGAAGCTAACGTACCATCACTGTTGGCAATGAAGGCAAGGACATTGGTTGAGACCAATCCCATTGCTGATTGGTTAGACAACTTTGTGGTTTATCAGCCTGATGCTAGAACCAACGTTGGGGTGGCAAAAAGAGATAAAGATAGTAATTCCTCTCATTGGTATTTAGACACCGATAAATGGCTATACGCCAACTATTGCGAGTATTGCCATAACAGCGGGACTCGTCCAGTTAGTCTACGTCGATTCGTTACTTTGCTATCAGATTTGGGTAAAAACCAATTGGGTTTAGATATCCGCCGAGAACGCGATCGCTTTGGGTCATATTTTGTGGGTTTGAAGATTCGGGATGTCAATGACACTTCACTACCATTAATTACTGGTAACTCTGAAGTAGTAATAAATACTAATCCCCAACTAGACAACACAAATGTAATAAACAGATTGTGGACGATGGTAATGGACAAGGTGACGGATATGATGGATTACGTGATGGATAAAAGCCTTAATGATGATGAATGTGACGGTTGTCCTAAAGGATACCGCTCCGCATATGATGGCATTTTGAAAAAGTCTTCAAATAATCAAAACAAAGTAAAATGTGGAAGTGAGTGTAATACGACAATTGAAGGTGTTGAAAAGAAAAAAGAAAGATCACACAAGTTTTTAGATATGCCGTCATATGCGGAGCAAAGAGAAAGTCAAATTCAAGTAGAGCAAGGTATAAGCAACGATTACTCTGCCATCACAGTAGGAGATCGCGTAGAAATCTCTGACTGTCCAGGACATTGGAGCTGGGCGAGTCCGTTTACAGTAGGAGCAATTGATGGACAGATGGTGGCGTTGGAAATGGTCAACGAATTAATTGAGATGGAAAGGTTAGAGAAATGCCCAAAATAAGAATCGAGTTAATAGTAGCTATAGACGGTTTAATTTTGGCAGTGTATTATTCACCTCGCCATTGTTACCAGTTTTCAATCGTAGATGAATTCAATATGGTATATG
The DNA here is from genome assembly GCA_002368355.1 of Chondrocystis sp. NIES-4102. NCBI lineage: Bacteria > Bacillati > Cyanobacteriota > Cyanophyceae > Chroococcales > Chroococcaceae > Chondrocystis > Chondrocystis sp. NIES-4102. Next base: position 139,012 of record AP018284.1, read on the forward strand.
AGTTTGATGACGTGTTTTATAGCGCAGAAGCAGCAGAAACTGAAGGCAGGGCAGCCATTACAACTTCATCTGGGTAGGATCTTTATTTTTCGGGGTTTGATTTTAGCGATCGCCAAAATAAGTATCAAGTTTATCTAAAATGAACATCTTAGCCACCTCCCCCACTTCTACTCGTCATTTCGACATGAATATAGCTGCTGCTTTGGGAGACATCAACGCATACGATAAATTAAGAGAGTGGGCAGAGGCAGAGGCTCAAAGCATTGAAATTTCCGAGATGTGTGTTAGCACAGCTCAAGATGAAGGGAATCAAATTCTTGAGATGAAAGATAGTAAAGTCTCATTATATAGAGACAAAGAATACACCAAAAAAGAAACAACAAAGCAAAATAGCGATCGCCTTAGTAACGAAATAAACTCAATTGCTGCTGCCTCATCTAAACAAGCTTTACAGAAAGAAATAAACTCAAGACAAAATATTAGATAGTTCAGCCCAGTTAAATGCTCTTAATAGCCAATACAAACAAGAATCAGAACAGAACAAGCAAAATATAGGTGAGGGAATAAACGTCCTCGAACTTGATTGTATAGTCAACAAGAAATGGCAGGAATTAGTACCGTTATTAGATAGTGCGGGAATACCAATAAACAAGACAGTAACTAGTCTGCTGAAGTTGTATCCCTCTGAAAAAGTAGAAAATGCGATCGCCCTATTAAAGGCTAGGAAAACAGAGCAACACATACCAAACTCTTCAGGCTATTTCGTGGCAGCCCTTAAGGGTGATTGGGGCAGTAAAACTTTAATCGGAAGCGAATTGAAAGGCGATCGCTTCGAGCGAGAAATAGATACAGCAACAATATTTAGACATTGGTATGACTTAGCCCGTGAGCTTGGCTATTGCTCAGGCTCCGAAATTAGGCAGGGAGAACAATGGATTTGTTTGTCTGGAGCTTGGGAGAAGTGGGCAGATGCGGTAAAACGTGGTTATAGCTTGGACTATCTAAAGAAAATAATCAAACGGAATCAGGGGCGGTAAAAACTTAAGTGGCGCGATCGCTTTTGGTACACCCAAGTGAAGTGCAAGCGCGGAGCGTTTACCAAGGACTAATCTTATCTAACATCGATGGGAAGACAACCGAGGCTGTATTCAAGTTATTAAATTGTTCTTTGACTAATTAATCGATCAAATTGACCGTGTACTTATTAAAAGCTGAGTCAACAGTAACGATGGGTATATCTTCAGCCATAGATTGAGCGATAATAAGACGGTCGAAAGGATCTTTATGATGGAAAGGTAGAGTAGCGTTAATCCTTAAATGTTCTAATTCAATATTGAGTAGTTGAATAGTACTAGTAGTAACTTCTCTCTCAATAAATTCTTCGTAGTTGGGATCTAATGTTAGCTTGCTTAGGTTAAACTTAATTGACATTTCCCAAAGGCTAGCAATGCTTAGATAACTGACGTTGCTTGTATCTTCAATTAAGTCCTTGAGATAGTCGCTAAGTTTAGGATGATCATTTACGAACCATAGGAATGTATGTGTATCAAGTAAAAGCTTCATTCCATGTATTCCTTAAAGTCTTCTAGAGGCTCATCAAAATCATCACTCATCCAAACCTTGCCTTTAGCACTGCCTCTCTTTAAAGGTCGTAATACAGGAGCTATGGGAGAGATCTTGGCTACTGGCTTATTATCTTGAGTGATCACAATCTCTTCGCCTTTAATAGCGAGATCCAGAACTTTTGATATGTCAGCCTTTGCTTGGGTTATATCTAGTTGAGTCATGGTATGAATTTAACTTCCTACCTCAACTATATCTCCTATAAGATCGATTCCACTTTGGAGAACCCACACGATCTCAGAACGTATCATGTCTTCGAGAGGAGGGCAATCTTCAAGTTCTAGATCATGGCCTTCACAATAGGCTTTTAATAGTTGCTCCTCGTCTATTAATAATGTGGCTGTGAATTTTTTCGGGTAAATTCTCAATTCTCCTGGCTCAGTGTCTGGCAATTTAGAAAAGCGATGAATTTATTGTGATCGCTTTGTTGAAAGCCAGAAAACGGGAGAAGCACATACCAATTAACTTGCTTGACGGCGATCGCCAACAAAAGATCGAACCAAGTGGTAACTTTAAATCAACCAGCAATCGTTCAATCGAAAATCATACTGCACTGTTGAGCCACTTCGATGATAGCTGGTCTTAAAGAGCGAGAGTTTAAAGGTACGGTTTTGACTCTTGCCGAATTTAGTTGTGGTTTGGCTCGTTCGTATAAAGCAATGCTGTGTTCGTTGTTGTGAGCATTACCAAAAATTAAGCCATCTACTTCACCATAGACTGATATGGTCTCATAGAAGTATTTTCCCCACGCTTGGGAAAGATGGCGATCGCTGATTTGGCTGATACTGTTGACCGTTCCAGCTTGCATCGCCCCATCGCCAATTAAATCTAATAGCTTTAGGGGTTGAGTCAGAGTAATTTTAGCTAAATGGTAGTCATTGACATCAATGATTCGAGTATCGCCAAATACTTCTACTAAGCAGCACTTGAAGGTAAATCCCCAGTAGTTGATACCTCTTTCTAGATCGTTATCTGGTTTGGTAGGGTCGCACCGCTGATGGTCGAACCTCGCCCTCGGTCCATTGAAACGAAATGTAGTCGCTTGAGTACCGTATTTATGGGGGTTGTAGATCCTTCTGAGTACCGTATCTGGTTGGAGTATTTTCGTTTGCGGATTCAGCTTGAGTTTGGAATCCGGAGGAGGAGACTTTATTATTACCATTCGGCCTATTGTCCAATACCTACTCCTCTAGCTTCAGCTAAAACGCGCTTTAATTCGCCACGTTTGAGCATTTGCAGCGGGGTGGCTTCTGCAAATACAGGATTAGGGCGAGTTAGCCAGCTTACTTTAGCTAAATTAGAAACTTCTAAAGCAGCGAGAACTTGAGGTAAACCATCAACTACCCGTTCGGCTCCGTTGGCATCGAATTGCCATAGGGGATATTTCCAGACTCCGTTGTCTTTGACCGCCAACAAGGTATTATTTTTCACCCGATCTAGTCGAGTCTGTCTGGAGCTACAGTCGAGCAGTCGATCTACTTCAGACCCCGATATCGTCTCGGCAAGTAATTTGTTTCTGAGGACGAACGAATTGACTAGATTACTTAATTCTAGTGCCTTAATTTCTTCTGTACTGTAGGATTTACCTGTCATTTCTTCTGCTGTAGCTCTTTCCTCAGCAGATGGACAAGAAGCTGCTGCAAGTTCTACGAATCTCTGTTTCAATTTTTTTTGAGTACTCGAAGGCATTTCTCGAATCAACTCTCGAACCTCGACTAAGATGTCATGCTCTAAATCATTTTTGCTGGCGATCGTACTCATGTTTTTTTCCATACGAAAAATGTTTTTACATTATAGCTATTTTTTTCATGCCTTGCAAGAGATGTCCAGTGAGTGATGCTACTATGCTATTCCTGTCATCTAATCTTCCGTGATGCGGTTGTCCTAAAGGGTTAAACAATTCGTGAAGGGATCGGGCGATCGTGATGCGAAGCTTATCCGAAGGTGCCCTAAAGGGTATATCCGCAGGTGTATCCTTTAGGGAATTCTTTAGGGCTGTTTAGTTAGACAGTGCGAATTAAGTTAGGCGAACCCAATAGAGAATAACCGTCAACCAAAGTGGTTACTTACTTGTCAGGTAGTTAACAGCTTCGTTCATACACTTATTGTATCCTTATCTTATCTTTTAAACCAAGCAAAAAGCGAAATTACTTTATAGAAGACTGGGTAAAAACCAATAATGTAATTAATGTAGTTATTAACAATGAAATCAAAACTTCCTACAGCCAATAATATTAGAGAATTAGTCGATTTTTTACCAATTCTTTATGCTCCAGAATTTGAAACTACAAAAAATTAGACACTGGTATGACTTAGCCTGTAAGCTTGGGTATTGTTCGGGTACTGAGGTAAGAGAAAGAGAGCAATGGGTTAAATTGTCTGGAGCTTGGGAGAAGTGGGCAGATGCTGTCAAGCGAGGATATTCACTCGAATATTTGAAGAAGATAATGAAGCGGAACCAGGGGCAGTGAATTATTTTGTAGTAAATTTAATTCTTTCGTGGATGGATAGTATAGCCATTTAGATTGGAGATAATCACAGTGTTGGTGACTCGCTGGTAGTAAGTAAGAAGCTGCGACCAACTGAGATTTTGAGCGCGGTCTAAATCCATCGTCCAGGTATCGCCAACAGGATTGACGAAGGTGATTTTGCCACCAGACCAAAAATTATCTTGAACATCGATAATCAGATGTTTGAGTACTTCTACTTGACTTGCCATCGACCACCATTTTTGAGCGGGACTGGAAAAATGAGGATTTTGAAGAAATTCATCTTGCCATTCGATAGGTGTCCAGTTTTGGGTAAAGGCTTCAATAAGTAACTGATTGGCGTTACCTACTTCTCGTCCCTGATTTTGCAGCCAGCACCAGTAAGAAATAATTGCCTGAAATTTTGGTTCGAGGTTGTAGCTACAGCCTTCAATGCAGTCGATCACAAATTCATCTGCTAAATCAACGCCAATTGCTACCAAAGCATTTTTATACTTGAGGAAAATTTCGCTTTCAACTTCGCCTAACATGAGCTTTACCGAGAGTGATAGTTTTGGGTGAGACTTGTGTACGCCCTCGACCCGCATTGGAGGCGTGGGATTTTCCCAGCACGCTTCCTCGCTGTTGAGATACTTCTAGTTAACAATTTTATCCAGAGCGAGAGTAAACAATTGAGCGCTCGCTTCTTAGTGTTTTATTCTATAATGTAGGCTATGTATTAGAGCGATTTAAAGGTTTGCTGAGAATTAATTCACCGCGACCTAAAGATTCAAGAATTTCGGAAACAGATAAACCAAGTTCATCACTGAGTTGCTTACATCCTTGCCATCCCTCATTAGTAATGCTCAAGCGTCGAGATTTCTTTTCTGAACCTCGCTTGAGAGGGCGACCTTCATGTTTGAGATTAGCAAGTGAATTAGGGTGAGTCATTTTGGTCAAGAAATCGGATGAGAAATGATTACCAAATAAATATATTTTAACCAAAATATTTAGTTTCTATTCTATTTTATAGGCTATAATATAGATATGAGCAAAGGCAGCAATCAAGCCTGGAAAACTTTAACTGCCAGTGCTTCAGTAAACATATTGAAATAAATCAACATGAATAACTTATACCTAAGTGTAGAACAGTCTATTGAAGAACAGCAAGGTAAGAGAGCAAGAGAAGTTGAAACGAGTCTAAACACGGACTTGTATTCAGGAGGATTCTTCGACGGACTGATAGGGGTAGAACCATCGCGCCCAGAGCAACATAGCTATTGGTCGGGATATCAAACAGGCTATAGAGAATACTGGGCAGCCAAACTAAGTGTAGAAATACCAACAAAATTTTAGATCGAGTAGCGATCGCCATTCCCAAGACGAGAGTGACGATTGCTCTTTCGCTACAAAAACCCTAATACCGAGTAGAAAAATGAATAGACCCCAAAATCAGGGAGAAATAATGAGTGTAGCTCAGGCTCAAATATCCCCCGTAGATAATCGTGCGATCGCCTTAACTGCCCAAGGCTACCAAATAAATAGGAGGTAACGAAAGATGAGCATTTTATCGACCTCCCTCACTTCTACTCGTCATTTTGACATGAACATAGCTGCTGCTTTGGGAGACATCAACGCAGCCGTAATTGTTCAACAACTTAACTACTGGATGCAGAAAGAAGGTGTAGGGGTAATTATCGATGGCGTGAAATATATCTACAACACCTTTGTCGACTGGGTAAATTCTCAATTCTCCTGGTTGTCTGTCTGGCAATTTAGAAAAGCGATGAATTTATTGCGCTCGCTCGGCATTGTCAAAGTCATCAGGTATAAATCTCGGCAATGGAATCAGACGAACTACTACACCCTAAGTAGCGATCGCCTAATAGAATACCTTGAGCAACAAAACGCTGGAAGTACTGAAACGGTCGAGATGTGTGTTAGCACACCTCAATTGGAGAAAAACCAAACTCTTGAGGTGAGGGATACTGAAGTCTCATTATATAGAGACAAAGAATACACCAAAAAAGAAACAACAGAACAAAAGAGCGATCGCCTGATCAACAAATTAAACACGCTTGCTGCTGCCTCACCTAAACAAGCTTTACAGGAAGAAATAAGCTCAAGACAAAGATTAGATAGTTCAGCCGAGTTAACTGCCTCTATTAGTCAAAAAAAGGTCAAATTAGAACTAAACAAGTCAAACACTGATAAAGACAAAAGTTCCGCCCAAGTTGATTTTGCGGTGCGACCCCGCAGCTTTTCAAGCTGCCAGGGAACGCGCACCAAGACAATAGTCAACAAGAAATGGCAGGAATTAGTACCGTTATTAGATAGTGCGGGAATACCAATAAACAAGACGGTGAGCGATCTATTGAAGCTGTATCCATCGGAAAAAGTAGAAAATGCGATCGCTTTGCTGAAAGCCAGGAAAAGAGAAAAGCACATACCGAATCTGTCGGGCTATTTCGTGGCAGCCCTTAAGGGTGATTGGGGCAGTAAAATTTTAATCGAAAGCGAATCGCAAGATGGCGATCGCCATTCTAAATCTGAAGAAATAGACACAGCAGCAATATTTAGGCATTGGTATGACTTAGCCCGTGAGCTTGGTTATTGCTCAGGTCAGGAAATCAGGGAGGGAGAACAATGGATAAAATTATCTGGAGCTTGGGAAAAGTGGGCAGATGCCGTGAAGCGCGGTTATAGCTTGGACTATCTCAAAAAGATAATAAAACGGAATCAGGGACGGTAGAAACTGAGGCATGGCGCGATTGCTTTCTCTTCAAAAGCAGGATCTAAACAAGATCGATTACGCTCCAAGCGCTTGCCCTAAATGTCAAGTTTAATTTATTTTGTCAAGCGATCGCGAACTCCATATATCAGTCAAGCTGAAGATTCACCACCATGAAAATATTTTGTGACAAAGAGTATAGACCTCAAAAATTTGGTTTTTCGTAGGGGACACTTGCTTACAAGCATTACACTATAATTTTGTTCAATTTACTGTTTTTTTTAAGGGGGGGAGTGAACGGTTACAGCCACTCGATTAACAGCAACGATAGTTGTAGCAGTCTTTTATATGTTGATTAAAGAATCTACCTTTCGATGGGGCATCACAGAAGTCAAGAAAAGTAGATTCAGCAACACGATAATATTGATAAACCAAACTAGAGTTGAATCTAATTTTCAAGATTGATTCACTCGGAATATAGGCGATCGCGTCAATGCAAGAGGAGTCAACACAAATCCAACCATTTCTCTTTGCTACAATGCCTTCTGATTCAAGGGCGACACGGACGGCGGGAATTGCGGTAGAATTGGCGATTTCTTGCCATTCTTCTTGAGTCAAGGAAAGATTAAGCCTGATGATTGTATCTTTTAAAGCGTTACCGATAGTAGGATTAGAGGTTTCTCGCTCTAGTTTTTGCCACTCAAAAAAGTTTAAAGATAAGGCGATCGTCTTTTCTTCAAAAGCAGGATCTAACTCAAATTCCCGACAATCATCGATAGGGAGACAATCGAGACTATACTTATCCAAAGAGTTGAGACGCTTCCACATTGAGGCATAGGCAGGATTTAGACCACATAAAATGTCGCCCCTGTGGTGGGGGGTGCGGTCGAGATATTTACACTTTGAACAATTGGATAAGCACATGGCAAAGATAGGATAAAAAAAAGGTATTGAAGGGAGGGGCGATCGGTTTATATTAGTAGCGATCGCTTGAGGATAAAAAGTTATTCAGATTCGTCCTGGAGATACTCAGCAGCAATGTTGTCTATCTGCTTCTTATGCTTCGGTTTGAGGTAGCGCTCGGGACAATCGGCAACAGCGTGCTTCTACAAGCTGGGGTTTCCCCAGCGTAGCCCACGCTCAAAATCATCAATTAAATCATTTATTGCCTCGAAAATCGCCTTCTCGAAGATATCAGAGGGTAATTGATAATATTCGCGCTTTGTGGATGATATTCGCGGTTATATCGGCAAGAGAATCAGTCCTAAAGGATACCGCTTCGCATATTAGAGCGATTTGAGGGTCAGGGTTTTGAGTCTGAGGGGTAGCTTGATTCATGGTTTTAGTTGAAGAGATAAGATTAAACAATTGGTTCGGGGAAAAGGCGATTGCTACTGCATTAGTGAAGCGATCGCCTCTGTTGGTGTTAAATAGTACGGATTAAGTTAGGCGAACTCGATAGAGAGTAACCGCAGCTATTCCAGCCGTCTAACCACTGCTGCCAGTCTCGAAGTGAAGGGATGAAAGTAAAAGCAGCAGTCAATTCTCTCGTGTCATTGTCTTCGCTGTTGTTGACGGTTAACGAGTATTCGTAAACGATTCGCGATTGTTGGATTTGGGGGGCGGTTTTTGTTATAGTGGATAAGCTCATTGGATTTACTTTAGTGAAGTGGATTCTTGAACTCAAGGCGGTTAGTTACTTTGGTCGGTTAAGAACCGCTTTGTTTATACTCTTATTATAGTCTTATCTTATTCTTTAAGTCAAGCAAAAAGATAAGATAAATAGAAATTGAAAGCAGCAATCAATTTACTGTTTGGGTTAGAGAGGGTAATGATGGAAATAGGTGGTTCTTTGTTGCCTAATAACGGCTTCAATATGCTCTTTACTAAGAGAATTGAGTCTATCGCTAGTTGAGCTTTGAGCAAAGTCTAAAAGCCCAAAAATATCATCCAACCAGCTTGGATGCCGATAACTATCGGTTAATTCAATCTGGTGAGAGGTAACAAAACGGTCAAATAAGCTCTGTGTGGAATCAAAATGAACGGTAGCATCGAGATAGCTAATCCAATCACAGAAATCGAAATAGGCGATCGCGCAGCCATTGGTAAAATCACTACGAGATTCATAACGACAAACCTCAAAATCGGGTTCGTTCATAATCAAGTTAGTCATAATGGTTTCGTATTCAAAGCTGAGGTCGAAGCCGTCATGCCATGAAAGAGTTGGGATGTCACCATAAACAGGCTGTAAGAGAGCATCGTATTGATGGGAAAACCTACTAAACTGTAGAAATAATACTCTTGAGTCTTGAGACTTAACTATAGTGGGGATTTTCATGATTTTTGCTTAAGAGCGAGTTGGCTTTTATCGGTGAGCGAATACTTTTTACTTTTGTTGTTGCGTAAAAAAAAGATAAGATAAAGCAACAGAATTGGATTACTGTAGAGCAGCAACAAGCTGGAAGTGACGGGCTTTTGACACAGATTTGCCCAGGCAATTACGAACTTCCGAATGTAGTTCATTGTCTCGTATAAATTCGCGTAATTCACGAATGGTGAAAGATTGGAAATCGGGGACTTTTGATGGGGCAAGGAGTTCTTTCACCTGCTCGTAGAAATCCCTGTTTACTGGGGTTCTAACCTCATCAATGATGTTCAGGAGAAATGAAAACAAATGAGCGATTAAGGATAACAAAACTACAGCGATGCAGCGGACGCGACGTAAGGAGCTAATCCTTTAGGGCTGCTAAAGTTCGCGATCGCACTAAAAATGTAGAGTTCAACGAAGATATCAAAGCTGACCACGGAAGAGAAAGAAAACATAATGAAGTACCTTAGAATATTGAAGGGCAATGGTTACGGGGCGTTGAGAAGTAACCTTTTTTGTATATCTCTATTATATCTTATCCTATCTTTATCTTGACAGACAAATGATATAAATAACTTATAAGCCAAATGTCGAACTGAATAAAAGATAAAAGATATTAATATAACTCAAGGTAAAATACAAGAAATTTGTATCGATCCCGCAATCGCTTAAATGCAAGTATATATGTGCAAAAGCTATAACCTATATACAGCAAGCAATACAGATGTATGCAATAAATAAAGATGCAAGCAGCCAGGCGTGGGGATCGCTCAAACCAAGCGCAATACAAAAGATAAGATAAGCTTATAAGATACGAGGTGCTGCTAGATAAGCCCTAGTATTATATCTGATATAATACTAGGGCTTATCTAGCAGCACCTCGTATCTTATAAGC
>AP018285.1 GCA_002368355.1 Chondrocystis sp. NIES-4102
GAATATAGCCAATCAGACAGCTAAACAAATAGTTAATTTTGCTATAACAAACGACGCTACAACAATAGTTATAGAGAATCTTCGTAATTGGAAACCAAAGGGAGGTAAACGTAAATCTAGTCTCAAACAAAGATTTCATGGTTGGGTCAAATCTGCTATTGCCGATAGGTTAGAGCAGCTAGGACAAGAGCATGGCATCAAGATAGTATCTGTCTACGCACGAGGCACATCGAGTACTGCCTACGACGGAACGGGTAAAGTCAAACGAGATAAAGATAATTATGCACTTGGATCGTTCTCGACGAACAAAAAATACGCCATCGATCTAAGTGCTTCGTACAATATTGCAGCGCGTTATATCGCATATAAGCTTAAACTTGCCAGTAAAAACGGCAAGTTACTTGTCAGCCAAAGTGCGGAATGCACCGCGCCACACGCTCTTGAGGTTGCCTCAAGAGACTGGCGCGGTTCTGACAGTAAACCTAGAAGTTGGGTAAGTTTGTCATCGTTGTGGGGTAATACCAACAATGGTGATGAACCAGATACCACGACTACAGCACGTAGTGCTTAGTCGCTGGAGGCTTCATTTGCTATAAATGTATGAGCGCGCAAGCTCCCGCCCGTCATTCGTCTACTGTGAACTATGACTGTTGATTCTACTACCTCCCTTTCTCTGAGAGATTATCAACTAGATATTGTCCAGCAAATATTCGCTCGTTGGTTCAATGGACAAAGCTCAGTTGCAGTACAGCTTCCGACGGGGGCAGGTAAAACGATTATCTTTACAGCAGTAGCCAACGAATTTATAGCGATGGGCGAACCAGTGTTAGTTATTGCCCATCGCACCGAACTAATAACTCAGGCTGCATCCAAGTTAGAAATAGTTACAGGTAAAGAAGTAGGAATAATTAAATCGGGAATCAAACCCAACAAAGACTCACCGATTCAAGTTGCCAGCATTCAAACTTTAATCCGTCGTAATCCCCCACCAGCTTCCTTAGTTATCTTTGACGAAGCTCATCACTGCCATAGTAAAAGCTATGCCACCGTCATGAGGCACTACAGAGAACGGGGTGCTTATATCTTAGGCTGCACCGCTACCCCAGCTAGAACTGATGGTAGGGGTTTGCGCTATCTCTACAGCGGAACGCCTGGATTTGATGTTTTGATTAAAGGTTCATCGGTACGAGAATTGATCGAACAAAAATATCTGGCTCCCTTCAAAATCTATTCTCCAGATTCGATTATCGATGCCGAGGGAGCCAAAATCAGAACTACAGGAGGAGACTACAATCAAAAGCAACTAGCCGATTTAGTCGAGAAGACCCTAATTATTGGCGATGCCGTCGATACTTGGAAGCAACACGCCTATCTTAAAAGAACGGTCTTATTTGCCGTCAGCGTTAAGCATTCAAAAGAACTAGCACAAGGTTTTAGAGATGCGGGTATTTCCGCCATGCACCTAGACGGTAAAACCCCCAAACAAGAAAGAATTGCTCTAATTAAAGCTTTTGAACAAGGACATATTTTGGTTTTATGCCAACATTCCATTGTCACCGAAGGAGTAGATATACCAGGGATTGAAGCCATACAGCTAGTTCGTCCTACCAAAAGCCTAATCGTGTGGTTTCAAGCTATTGGTAGAGCCTTAAGACCCGCACCGAATAAAGAAACCGCAATAATCATCGATCATACTGATACCCATCTTAATCTGCCCTGGCCCGATGATGAGATACCCTGGAGTCTCGACCCTACCTGTCTCAAGAACGGTAAATGGGCTATTGATTGCCCAGAATGCCATCACGTTTTTAGACCAACGATAAGCGAACGAGATCGATCTCTTGCCACCTGTCCCAACTGTAACGTCAAGTTCACCTTTAAAACTGAAAGCAGTGGCAAAAAGCTTAAAAGGCTGAAAGTTGTAGAAATCGTCCCAGCTAACTTTGCCGAATTCGATACCGACTATGATGAAGAGAATTTAGAGATAGTACAGGCGTTAATCGACTATCAACAGGAACAGGGTTATCAAAAAGGTTGGGTTTATTATCAACTCAAGGAATTACCCGAACTTGAATTGAGTTTGGGAGACTGGCGAGAAATAGCCCGTAGATTGGGCTACAAAGCTGGTTGGGGTTGGTATAAGTGGAAAGAAATGCAAACTGAGATGGATGATGAGGCTGCTTAACCCAATACGAGCGTCGTCATTTGTATGACATTTTGTAATGCAATGTTGTATAGCTAATTTGACATTGTACTATTTTTTGTACTTAATAAGACAATAGCACCCCGATTACTTACATTATTAATTACAAAATGTAAAATACTGTAAGCAACTCAAAGTATAATGTTATGCAAAATACTATGAATAGTTAGTGATGAGCTTAAATAATTTTGTATTTACCTAAAAAACCCAAGAATTTTACCGAAACTTAAATACAAAATGTCTAACGTCGTTACCTTAATGTATATATATGTATGTATTGTCGTTATAGTTACTAATAATTATTTGACTAACCACTGCGCTACCAACAAAACTAAATTAATATATAAGTAGGTTTGTCTAACAATATGCAAGACAAAGCATAATAATTAATTTTATTGTAAAACATGGCAAAAAACTCAAGCAGCGAAAGCATTACAATCCGATGCCCATCTCAGATAGTAGATAGCATCGAACAGCAAGTAAAGCAAACCAAGCAGAATAAGACTGATGTTATAGTTGGGATGTTATCTAACTCTATACCCAGCTTACATATCACGGAAAGAGCAAAGCTACCGCCAAAACCTGGAATATATTTCGTTTACACCCCAGACCATAAAATACTGTATGTAGGTAAAGCCGATAATCTACGAACCAGATGGAATAGTCATCATCGATATCAGTATTTTATCGAGACATCTATAGAGAGTAGAATTGGTTATTTTGTTTTAGATTCTGTTGATAATCTTAATAAGATTGTTGAAGAATTTCAAGCAGAACCGATGGCAACTATTAGCAGTAAAGCCTTAGTTACTGCCGATGAATTAGAGCAAGTCAAACAAGAACTGGCTATTCTCAAACAACAGTTTAAAACCACTTTTTCGGCATTAGCCGAACTAGGACTTTCTGATATAGCTCAAAGGTTAGAAGCATCCTTACCCCCTCGTGGCAGACAAGATTGGACATACGATCAAGAGGATAAGAGAGAAGGTCTGACCCGTAGCGAACTAATTAAGCGAGTCGGTTTTGGCTCGACCAAAGAGTTTGAGAACGCACTTAATATACATTCAGTAGAAGATACCGCCTATTTAGAAGAGTTAAGCGGATGGTCGCTGCGTCCTATTGAGGAAGGAAGTTCGAGAACCAGATTCTTTCCTCGCCAATAATCTTGAAAAATTAAGCAAGACGAATTTAATGGGTTTGAAGCAGAAGCGACCCTTTAATACCGCCTAGTTAACTGCTTACTTGATTTTTACAGTAAATGGGGTTACAACGAAGCGGATAATCACTTAAGTAGTTAGCCAAATAACTGCTTACTTAGTTAACCGCTTAAGCAGCTAATCACTTAACCATGATCCTAACTGTAGCCTCGTTTAAAGGTGGGGTAGGCAAAAGTACTACTTCCATTCACCTAGCCTCTTACTTCTCCCAGGAAGGAAAGAATAATGTACTGTTACTCGATGGAGATGCTAACCGTAGTGTTTCTAATTGGGCAGAGAGGGGAAACTTACCATTCAAAGTAGCAGATGAAAGACACGCTGCTAAATATTCTAAGGATGCGGATCACATCATAATTGATACTGCTGCTCGTCCTAATGAAGAAGATCTAAAGACTTTAGCTGAAGGCTGCGATCTGCTGATACTTCCTTGTGTACCTGATGTACTTAGTCTAGAAGCAATGATGCTGACAGTAGAGACATTGAAAAAGCTAAACAGCGATAGCTACAAAGTTCTACTAACTATAGTGCCACCAAAACCAAACCGTGATGGAGATGAGGCTCGTAAGTCATTATTAAAAGCTGAGTTACCTTTGTTTAATTCGTCAATCAGAAGATTTCAAGCATATAAAAAAGCAGCATTGTTAGGTGTCCCAGTCGATCGCCTTTGAGTAGCAAGTGTACAGGAACTTACTCTAAGGCTGTAATCCAGTCACAGTAATGGTTTTAGAAGGTGTTGTTTGTAAAGTTTTGTATCGATCAAACTGGTGCAGTTTAACTAAGGTCTATTTGGTACAGAAAATTTGAACGAGGTTTCAGGGGTTTGAGGAGCCTAAATTTCAGTAGGTTTAATTGGTACAGTTCTTAGCGGGGTTTTCTGCACGGTTGCTACTTACACGCCTCGATCGAGTCAACGACAGTAAATCGAAGATTGCTTGGAAGGATTATCAAGATGTAGGTAAAGAAATAGAGGAATTATTGTAATGTTTGATGATGTTTTGAAAGGGGCTAAAGCCAGTAAAAAGAACCAATCTGAAGAACTAAGACCGCAATCTTCTCCATCAAAAATTGACCCTCCTCAAGAAAGAAAACCCAGAGCATCCCAAGGCAAAAGAACCAATCCAGATTTTAAACAGGTTGGGGCTTACGTCAGAAAGGATACGTATCTACAAATCCAAAGACTATTACTAGAACAGCCTGACAAGGATTTCTCCGATCTAGTACAGGAACTCTTAAGCACTTACTTAGATAACCACTTAACTGGTTAACTGCTTAAGCGATCAATAGTTTTATCTTCATGGATTAAGACGTTCTGAAACTGCTCGTTTGCGATGACCTAATTATGTATAGCTTATCAAATTATGTAACGTTTTGTAACGATATTTCGCCTATTTTAGTCATACAATACTTACGGAACATTAGCCGTTTTTCACAAGGGCTGTATAACTTTATTACGTCAGTTTGACATAAATTAACTATAAAAAAACTAGTCTAAATTAAATAATTTACGGTCAGCTTCCCTTTCTAGAAAGCGATCGAGTTCTGCCAAAACTCGCTTATTAAATTCTGGATCGTTCTTAGTTTTTCCGATAATCATCGCACCAATCAAAATTTTTCTCCGAGTATCGTCTTTTCTTTTTTGAAGAGTACTTTTTGCTAATTCTTGTTCTAGCTTATTAATCTGCTGCTGCTTTTTACTAATTTTTTTCATAGTAATAAATCATAGTAATAAATCTTTTACATACTGTTAATACATTCTAGGTTGCTAGAAAAATCTAAAATCTAGTTAGCGAAATCTACTTGGCTACATTATAATAGTCGATGGCAGAAAAATAGACGAGAGTCAGCTTGAGCCAAAGGCTAAAGCGCACACTATGCAATCTTACGATTGCCGTGTGCTTATTATAGCCGAAAGTTAAAAGCAGTTTTGGCGCATTGGCAATTTACCATTTTGATGTATCTATAACTCAAAGAAGCAAAGGACAGTCGGCAGTAGCCAAAGCTGCCTACAATTCGCGCAGCAAACTAATTGACGAACGTACCGACACACTTTACAACTACTCTCGCAAACAAGATTTAGAGTTCTCTGAGATTCTGCTACCAACAAATGCACCCAAATGGGCAGCAGATAGACAAAATCTATGGAGTCAAGCAGAGCTTGCAGAGAATAGAAAAAACAGCCAGCCAGCCAAACAGATAATAGTAGCCTTACCTCAAGAATTAACTAGTACCCAGAATCAACAATTAGTACGAGATTTTGTATTAGAAGAATTGGTAGATCTGGGCATGGCTGCTGATGTGAATATTCACCAAAGCCATACCGCCATTCCTAATCCTCACGCTCATATACTTTTAACTGCCAGAGGATTCGAGGGTGAAGAATTTGCCAAGAAAAAAAATCGAGACTGGTTCAACCGCGATCACCTTAAAAGATTACGGGCAAAATGGGCAGACCATGTAAATAAAAACCTCACCATACATGGATCTCAAGAGAGGGTAGATCATCGTTCTTGGAAAGATAAAGGAATCGAGCGCATTCCTCAAATTCACCTGGGACCTGCTGCCTCGGCAATGGCAAGAAAAGGAATTGTTACCCAGAAGCTGAAGACCTACAACGCGATCGCTGCAACCAATGCCAAGCTCGGTCAAATTGCCAAGGAGAAAGAGAAGCTGGCAGCAGAGCAAGCAGAAGCCGACCGCCAGCGACAAATTCGTCAACGCCAGGAACAGGAAAAAGCACAAAAACAGCTCGAAGCCTTACATAGAGAACAAAAGCGTCAGCGCGATCGCCAAGCCAAAATGGAGGCAGAAATCGAGCAAGCCAGACAAATAGAATTAGCCTCTATCCAGCAGAGAGAAAGAAGTCTAGCCATCGCTCCTATCCTAAGAGACTATCTTAATGCGGTGAGACGAGCTGAAGTGGAAACCAAAAGCTATCGCGCCTCTTGGCGAAAAGAAGAGCGAACCCTCTATTTATATAGGAAAGAGGAATCAGAGCCGATACTAAAGGCTAAATACCAAAACCAAAAATTTGAACCCCTCGAACCTGCTTCCACCCCAGAAAACCAACCCCGACTCACCAATGCTGATGTCGAGCGTTGGCAGCAGTTTGCCGTCCAATTACGCCTGGCGAGCGAGCAAAGGGAACGCCAGGAGCGGTCGCAGAAAAATCAAAGGAGGGGACTGTCTAGGTAGTTTTCGGCTACAAGTTAGTGCCAGCGAAGAAGTTTCAATACAAAATAGTTCGGTGCATTTGAAGGAATAATTAATATATATACCTAACCTGCACCAGACACAATCCCTCTCAATTGGCTTTCCTGTGGGTAGTCTGGCGATTTTTCCTCCTCTGTTTTTTCCCGCACTAACCAACCTTGTAAAATAGATTTTTCTAGGTGCTGCACCGCAGAAAATTTGCTGATAGCTGCACCATAAACTCGCAATCGTTTCTTCTTGCCGTCCCGTTCATTTCGGAGATATTCAAGCTTGTAGCCAACTTTCTTCAAAATCTTCTGAATTACGGTAATTGGAGAGTCGTCTTGGTGAATTCCGCACTTCAAAACCTGATTGAAATGCACCAGGTATCCTATTACGTATTCCTTGATTCTTCTAAGTTTCAGACTTTTATTGCTCCATTCTTTTCCAGGCTTGAGAAACTGCTTCAGATTTAGTTTCGGATCTTCTAATAGCTTCACCTTGACAATATTCACCTCCCTATTGAGGTCAGGAGCGAAAATTTGACCCTGATTTCGCTCTTTATGAGCTTTTATTTGTTTTCGATCTTTCTGCTTCAATAAGCCCCGACCAATCGATAACCAGAAGCGTAACCTGAGAGCAGGGTACAACCCCAATGAATCTGCTTCAACTAACTCAGGGGTAATATCTTTCTCTTCAACGGCATATTTTGAAGCAATAGTATATTTCCGCAGCTCCCGATTTTGCCTTTCAGTTTTCTCGCCAGATTTTTCGATCCTCTTGGCTTCTACTTCAGAAATGAGCCTAACTGGAGTTAAGCTTTGATATTCTTCCATTTTTGACTCCTCCCTTACTTGTTTTCGCAACTGCCAGGCTTTGCTATCTTTAGCCGTTGAATCAGCAATAATTTCGATTTCCCATCCATCACGCTGCGCCTTTTCGATAAAAGCATCCCGATAAATATAATTTTCTCGGTTCTGTGCTGCACCGCATTTTGCCCAGTATGTATTCAAGGGAAAAATCCCCGAATCTAAAGCCTTTTGAGCCATAGTTGGATCTACACAGCCGATCGCCAAATCTGCTTGCTGTTTTTCATCGGTAAGAAGCTGTATGGGATTCGTAGATTTAGACCCGATAAATGATTTACCAGTTTTCGGTAGCCAAACATGGCGATCTACGGCAAAATCTCTAAGTCTCACTAAGACCTGCAAAATTGCATTTACAGGCTGATTTCCCGATTGAAAGCAAAATACATTATCAAATATTCCCTCACAGCCGTCGATTGACGTGCCAGTAGATAACGATGGGGAAGCGATCGCCACTTTGTAAGTACCAGAGCGAAAATACTCGCTTATCTTTTGCCCCGTGATATTGAAAGCGGGATGCTCTGGGTCGCAGGTAGTATCAGAATCAATTCGCAAAATCTCCCCAGGATGATAATACTTCTGAGCGTACTTCCAAAGATTTTTACTGCCATCTCCCGAATTTGCTTTTTTCGTGTCGGTGAGTAGAAGTAATTTTTCGCCTCGCTCCATGCTGGCTTTTAATTCGCCCCGAATCATTCGTGGTGATTTTTCGGCATATAGCTTAAGCTTCCCGAACTTTTTCGGCATATAGCTATTTTTAATACATACAGTAGAAGCTTCTAATTCTTCTCGCGATACGGGACGACTGCTCTTTAACTGAATTAATTCGTAGATCAATTCAATAGACACGCGATCGGCATCGGCATCAGCCAAATGAATTTCTTGGTCGTTCTCCCAACAATCGGCTAACTTTTGAGCTAAATTGGCTTCTACTGTTAAACGGTGTTTTTTAATATCGGTGCGTCCGAAAGCCAGATGCTTCAACCCCTGAGTAAACTCGTCCATAACAAAGGCAGAATCTCGCCAAGATTCAGGACGGAACGGCACTGAATTCTTCTGATGGAAGCTATCGAGGCACAATCCATATCCCAGGCTGTTTCTGAGCAGAGAGCTATCTTTCTCTGTGCGATAGGGCAAGTCGAGGCGATCGCATAATTCTACGCCTAATCTTCGTAAGTGAGTGGCAACAATGGTAGGGCTGTGGTTGCATCGGTGCTTTCGCACGACATCTTCTAGAATTGTAGTCTTGCCCGTACTCTTACCACTCGCCCAAACAATTATTTTGAAGCCTTCGGCAGCCTTTAATTCTTCCTGACCCAAAAATCGTCGATTCACGTTTACGACTTTTCCTGGCAGCGACTCATCAATTCCAAAATCGACATAGCTACGGGCATTTGCGTAACATTTTTGCAAAACTTTTTGGCAATAGCGGTTGCCATAGCGACTGCTCAAAGAAAAGATTAAATCGTCGATTCCCTTAGCTGCACCATCCCAAGATAATCGACGCACTTTAGCTGCACCAGCTGTTACCAATGCATTACCGAGCTTTTTAGCTTGATTATTTACTGCCCTTACTGTTTTTGGCTTGACATCTCGATCGAAAGCTATAAAGATACGTCGATCTTTAACGAACGCCTCCAGCCAAGGATGAAGGCGATTGCTACCTTTACCTGCCCTCCAGGTGGTAATTGAGGTGACAGCGATCGCACAGCAACCTTCACTAAACAAACTAAATTGTTTTTTCCCCCCCTCAGCAATCGAAACATTTATGCTCTTTTCGTTTAGCACGGCAAGCCAGAACCATTTGCATTCTTGAGTTTCGTCAATATCTTGTCCAATCTCCTGAAAAGCATATTTTTCAGATAACTGCAAGACGCTCAAGCCACTGGTGCGAAACACTGCTTCGGCAGTCTCGTAATTGATTCGCGGAAATATTGGCGCGTGAGTACCGTTTTTGGGAAAATCGTATTTAATAGCTTTTCCATCTTGACCAATTCGAGGGCGATCGGGCTTGAAGCATCTTATTTCAGGTTCAGCATTCAAATTGAAAGGATCGTAGCCTAAAATCGCCCATCCACCCTGCAAAGGCTTGTCGTAGGCTTTTAGGTATCCTGTACGGATCTGCCCGTTATTTTTCCGCGCTGAATGAGGAAGATGCTGAAAATAAAAATCGGCTATTTCGTCTTGAGATGGCTCGTAGAGATTGAGCGCAGTCAAATTGTCAGAGATTCCTGATTTTCGCCACTCTTCGAGATGCTGAGGATTGTAAAAATTTTGTAATGTATTTTTCGGAAAAAAACTCTTTGTGTCCACATTTTGCGGACTGTTTGGCTGTTGCGACCGACGGCGATCGCTATGCGGGGAGTTGCCTTGAGAGGAAAAGTTGTGTAGAGTAATAGCTAGATAAAGTAATAGTTTGAACCTCCCGTGTACAGGAATAAGATTCAAACAATTTAATAGTGAGGCAACTCACAAATCTAAAAAGTGCGTCAACACTTTTTGGTCAACAAGTCAAACCTCGTGTACAGTTTTTTGTGTGCGGGGTTTTGTTGGTTTTAGACTATTGGTTTTAGACCAATTGAATAAATACGTATCTTGGCGTATTTCCTTGTAAAGCCACACACAGAGCATTTCTCACCATATCTTTTTTTGACTAAAACAGCAACATTATGACTAGTTAAAAAATGTTGCAGCAGATATCATCAACATGGGGATGTTGCTTTGCAACTGCTCTCGCAGAGCGAGAGACGGCGCAATTGCGCCATTTCCCTAGCTCGGTACGACCGAGCGGGGTCGCCCCATCAAAATAATTACAGCGTTGGAAAAATGGAACAATCCCTTTTTCAAGCCCTAGTAGTGTTATATTGATTGCATTATATAACTATAAGCTAACTAATGCCTAATATTACTATTAGAGATCTTCCCGAAGAGGTTCTCAACGCCATCAAGCAGAAAGCAACAGCCAATAGGAGAAGTATTAATTCAGAAATTCTTTGTGGGCTAGAATCCATATTTGGCAATCCACAGCAGAATAAAAGAAAGTTTTTAGCTAAGGTTCGTCAGTTAAGAGGTGAGGTCAACCGAGAAATTTATCTGACTGAAGAAGAACTCGTTCGAGCTAAAAATGAGGGAAGAGTTTGATTGCAGTAGATACTAATTTAATTGCTTACTTTTTCATTCCAGGAGAATATACGCCGATTGCCGAATTAGTTTTTGAGGCAGATGGTGATTGGGCTGCACCAGCACTTTGGCGTTCGGAATTTCGCAATATTTTAGCTCTATATTTACGACAGGGATTATTAGAGTTACCAACTGCCAAACAGATTATGTCCGAAGCCGAGCTTTTGGTTAAGGATGAGTTTGAGATTAATTCAAATTTGGTTTTAGATTTGGTAGCTACCAAGAGTGTGAGTGCCTATGATGCAGAATTTGTCGTCTTGGCGCGAGAACTGTCGCTTTTGTTGTTGACTAATGACCGTAAAATTTTGCGTAACTTTGGAGAGCTTGCTGTTTCCTTTCAAGACTTTCTAACTTGAAACAGTATAAAGTGCGATCGCAGTAAGCCGTCCCTTTAGGGATACCGCTTCGCATGTAGGCTTATTGCCTGCTAAGTTGATTTTTGCAGCTTCGCTAGATCTAGCCCTTTTGATATTTCTTTATAGTTTTCATAAAAGCTTCGTGTGTAACAGCTAATTCTTTAGCTATCAAACGAGAGTTTACTACCAATGCACTAAAGGAAAATTATTTGATGAACACAAAGCGATCGCTCTCGTATAAACAGCGTAAAAAATAATAGCGCGAGGAAATGTTGCGCGGGTTTTCAAGAAGAAGCGCGATTCTCATTCAAGCTAAATTTGTACCGAACTGATTTGAAAAGCGCTGTATGATGCAATCGTCCTAATTATCTAATCGAAAAACTTTTAACAAAGGATATAGCAATCGCGGTATGGTTACTATGATTGCCAGAAAAGAATTTCTATTTTATATCATGTTCAAAATGCAAATAGAATTTAGATTAGCGAGGCTGAAATGAAATCAATTAAAACCTATTGGAATCCTTTAGCAGCAGAAAATGATGCAGACTGGGAGATTATTGAAGGTTCGGACGGCAATTTATCTCAACTAACTATTGCCGAAGATCCAGAAACGGGAGACTACACTAGATTGACCAAATTTCAAGACGGTTATTCGACCGCAGCTTTTTGGGGAAAAAGTCACGACTACCCCGAAGAAATATTTGTGGTTTCTGGTCGTTTGTACGATGCAGCCTTCAATGTGTGGCTGGAACCTGGCTTCTATGCTAGCAGACCACCAGGAGAAGTTCACGGGCATTTTATTGCCGATGGAGATGTAGTGGTTTTGGAAATATCTTATCCCAGTCAAACAATAGCTTGAAATTGACGTATAAAAACATTACATAGATATTAGCTTGGTAAAATCTTTCAAATAAGATTGAAATTTTAGGGTATCCATTACCGCATCAGTAACGTGCGATCTCTGGGCTTTATTTTCTAACAAACATCCCGTCCAATAAATTAACGTACTGATTTTTTGTAATTGCCAGACTATTGGTATCGCTTCTATTTCTAATGAGTTTAAAATCATATTCTTTTGATAGCCTTGACTAAAATTTCTGACACGATCTTTAAAGTTTGTACATCGCCAGGGAACAGAAGCTAGTTCGGCTAAACTACCTAAAAAATCTAATAATCTCAGATCGTAGGTAGCATACTCAAAATCTAGTATCCCCGCCACTATATTTTCCTCAACCAAAATGTTTGCGGAAATATAATCTGCATGGATAGTTTGCTGGGGTAAATCTGCATATAAGCAAGGAACAATTTCAATTAATCGATCGACCATTTTACGTAATAATAGTTCTTCTTCTAAACCCAAGTTTAAAATTTGTGGTAAGTTTTGAGGTTTTTGGATGAGGTGATGAATCTTGCTCAAATTCCCCCAGGCTGGTAGCTGTGCTAGCTTACCATTAGAATCAAATAGTATTAGTTTGTGATGTAATTCTCCTAAAGTTAAACCTGCTGCATAAATCTGTTTGTCATTTTGGCGATCGAGGGTTTTTCCTGATAATTTGGGTAATAAAGCAATTCTATAATTTTGTTGTTTAGTCTCGATCGCTACTAAAGTTTGATTGTCTTGAGTGGGAATTGGTGCGGGAATTTTGAAAGAAAGACTGCTTTGTTGCAAAATTCTCAAGAGTGAATGCTCGTAATTGATTTGAGAATCGCTAACTGTTGGGCTGTAAAATTTTAAAATAAATTGGGCTGTTGCTGTATCGACCAAATAAACTGTATTACTAGTACCTCCATTAACAGGTGTATAAACAGCATTATCTAAAAAAGACCAGCGATCGCTAATAATTTCTTGTTCTAATTGAGATAAATTCATTTACAGCGAGTAATAAAGTTAAATTCTCTGAGCAAAGATTTTCCCACTTCTATTTTCCTAAATCCTGCTTAATAAAAAATGCAGCGTTTCTTGCTGCTTCTAAAATAGTCAATAAGCCACTTCCTGGATGAACTGCCCCTCCAATCCAATACAAACTTTTAAGATCTTCAGAGCGAATTGGCGGGCGAAATGGACCAAGTTGATTCCAGCTATGGCTGAGATTGAAAACAGCACCAAGATGAACACGATATTCATTTTGCCAAGTTTCGGAAGTATAACAAGCTTCCTTTTTAATATGATGTTCTATATTTTCAAAACCTAGAAGTGATAAACGTTTAATAGTGAAATCTCGATAGAATTGTTGCTTTTGTTTCCAATCAACACCATGAGCAGTATTAGGAATTGGAACTAATACGTAGAGGGTACTGTGTCCTGTTGGTGCATTACTGGGATCGACAATTGTAGGATTACAAACGTAAAAAGATGGATTTTGTTCATCCAATACCGAATCATCAATCCACGGGCGATCTCGACGGCGAATATGCTCGGAAAGATAGAGCTGGTGATGAGGTAAATTCTCATAGCGACAATCAATCCCCAAATAGAGCATGAATGTTGAACAAGAAAATCGCATTGATTTTAGCTTCTTATCACCATAACGTCCTCTGGATGATTTTGGTAACAAGTGCCTTACACCGTAACCGAAGTCAGCATTAATAATAACTGCATCTGCTTTAATACGCTCTCCATTAGTTAGCTCTACGCCACATGCCTGTCCGTTTTCAACGAGTACCTGACGAACCGAACAATTTAAATGTATTTTCGTTCCCAAATCTTTCGCTCCATTAGCCATTGCTCGCATTAGAGCGCGAAATCCGCCTTCTGGATGCCAAACGCCATCAGCAAATTCAAGAAACGGAATTAAGCTAAAAATACTAGAGCATACGGTCGGATGCATACCCAAGTATTTCGATGGATAGCTTAAAGCATAAACTATACGCTCATCCTTGAAAAACCGCCATAAATGCTGATACAAACTTTCCCATGGTCGAAAAGAAAGTGCGGATACAATTTCTTTTGGACGTAAATAACCTAGAGGCGTCCGAACAGGCGAACCTATGTAAGGCTTATATCCTTTCTTATTCTTGCGTATATGCTCTAAATACCAACGATCGAATGCTTGAGGTAAGTCTGGACGAATGTTTCTAAGCTGAACTTTAAATGCCTCTAAATCTGATGTAAGGTCGAGTTGAGAATCATCCCAAAACCGCAATCGAACGTTAGGTTCAAGTTTCTTCAAATTAATATAATTGGAGAAGTCTAATCCAGACTCAGCAAATAATTCTTCATATACTCGTGGCACTTGCAAAATGGTTGGTCCAGTATCAAAATCGTAAGAACCTATTTTCAGACCTCTAGTTCGCCCACCAACTTTGTCAGCAGCTTCAAAAATTTGTACTGAGTACCCTTGATGAGCTAGTCGCATAGCCGTACTGAGGCCACCAGGACCAGCTCCTACAACAATAACTGATTTTTGCATATTTTTTCGGAAAACAATTTTAAGTAATACTTAATCCACTGCTTATTGAGCTAAGCTGTTAGCTTAGTTAGTCGTTAAATGAAACAGTAAGTTGAGCCAGACGTAGAAAAATTTGTTCGATCCAAACATCTTCAGCATCAGGATACAGATGTTGAAGTCCTATAAAAGTCGCATATTCAATAATCGCTAGTTCGAGAGCAATTTTTCGCTCTAATTGTCCAGAATCACCAATCAATTTAGCTACATATTCGATCCGTTTTTCATCAACACTTTTTAATACTTGCCAAACCCGCTCATCGCTACCCGACCAGTTGCGAATTGCTCGTTCAATTTGGCTATCAAGCCTTGCTACCAAACGGTCTAAAGTTTGACGACGTTCGGCTAAATTATCAAGACGATCGACGGTTGATATGATGCGATCGGTATATTCAGACTGCCAGTGTTCCAGTATAGCAACAGTAAACTCATCTCTATTTTTAAAATGGTGATAAAAAGAACCTTTCGAGCGATTGGTAATTTTGCACAGACGCTCAATGGTTAAAGCTTTCTCTCCATGAGTACCCAACAGATTTAAACCTGTTTCAAGCCAATTTTGACGGGTTAATCGTTCATGAGTTGTCATGATAAAAACCAACCTAGTTTTTCATATAAAAAAATTGCAGTCAATCAGAAAGGCGACAAACGAAACGGTAGCAGCAGCAAATAAAAAACTAATTCATATTTTTTTCTAATAACAGCATTAATAATATACTATACCGTATGGTATGTTTTTGAGGTCATTACTAGGCGGAAATAGAAGGTTGGTGTCATATGGCATGATTTTACATATATCTCGGTCGAACCCGTTGCTAAATAAACACCATATAGGCTTATCGCCTGCTAAGTTGATTTTTGCAGCTTCGCGCTTATTTTTCCCTAGTTAGTCAGAGGAGTTGCGCGAATTCACATCGCGCAACTCCTCTGACTCTTCAAACTGCCTCATCATAAGAAAAAACATCTAAAGAAATAGATCGCACTGGTTTATTTTCACCATGCAACATTAATCTAATTCTTTCGGTTGTTTCTCTACTAAAAACTTCCTCCCCGCACCTAGAACAAACTTTGGTCGGGATATCTTCAACTAGATAGAACTTGCCCCCGATGTTAAAAACTTCGTTAGTATATTCTGTTCGAGAATCTTCTGAACCGCAAACATGACATTTAAACATTAGTTTTTTCTCCTTTTATAATTAATCCATCGATCGGCTTCTGGTTCGTAAAGGGTAATTATTTTAGTCGTATCTGAATCCATCTTGGAAACTTGTATATGTAAAACCCGATTATTCAGAGTAAATCCTAGTAGCAAGCAGCTAGGCGTATATTTGTCTTCGGGATAATCTTCAATTACTTCTAGTGTTGAACTAGCTTCCCTAATCTCTTTTTCGCTAATATTTCTCTCAACTGCTCTTTTAAAAGCATGACGAGTAAATTCAAACTTTCCTGCCTGTAATTGACTTTTAATTTCTGCTAATGATTTCACCAAAATAATTCTTCTTCTAAACCTAAATAGAAGGTTTGTGCGATATAAAAAAGCCTGTACCAACGGGCTAGCTTTGCTGCCGTATTTTTTGCCAAGCTTTCTATGCAAGGGGTTTGAGTATCATTCGTACAGAAAGTTACGCTCTTGACTGTACCAATTAAACCCTCACTTCAGCATTAGTCACCGCTTCGACATAGGTTTTACCATCTGCCATACATCCAGGTAATTCTGGCACTTCCACGATAACAGCTTGGTCTAATTCACTCCAATAAATGATTAATTCGTATTTGACTGACATTTTTTTTAATTAGCAGTAATAGTTTCAAAATTAACTTGAGTCATGTCTGAATCATTATTAGAAAAATTCAACTTCTCAAAACCGATAACTCGACCAGTTTTATCCTTCATTAAAATTACCTCGTCACCCGTTTCTTCTACCTCATATTCGTCTGGTGGTTCGCCAAACCAAACTACTAAGGTATTTCCCACACGGTCATGAAAAACTTTTACTTTTGCCATATCTTTGTTCCCTCTTTAATTGCGCTGGTTCGATAAGCAGTAATCAAAAAACCATTGCCATTTAATCTTTTGGTTACGGCACAAACCCATCTTTTGTTACCGTCCGTTCTATAAAATAAATAAACTTGTGAATCGCTCTTACTCAAATGAATTACATCGGGATTGGTTAATGTTTGTTTGACATCTTCTAACCTTCCTTTCATTATCGGGTGTTTAATCGTAGTAATTAATTCCCAGTAATTGACGGTGGTTTGAACCTGAAAGTCAATCGGAGTTTCGACTACAAATAAAATCTGCTCTTGACCTGAAAACTCGCTCAAGATAACATCTCCTCAAGCTCGTCCAAGTCAAAACTTATTTCTGCTTCGAGCGTTCGCTGTTGTTCTTCTGAAAAAATAGGATTCGTAAATAAGATATTTGTTCGATTACAGAGAGGGGGTTGCTAATACCGTTATTCCAAAATGTCGTCCAAAGTTTATCAACTTTAGACTTAATCTCACCTGTAATCATGCAATCAACTCCGCTATATATTCTAGGTAGTTTACCTCGTTCGCTATTTTATCCTCTGTTATTGGCTGTAAAGTATATTTCTAGATTGTTCTTCGCTTACATAACTTGGTAAGTTTTCAATCGAACATAAGATCTTTCTATCAGCAAACTTACCTGTATACGGGATATCTACGTATAACCTCAGATTATGATTTATATTTTATAGGGTTTGCAGCAAGTTAGGCGTTCATTGTGTAATATGACCATGTAGAATTACTTCTATGAAAGTAAATCGCTATGGTCGGGCTGCAATTCTAAGCGCATCCCAAATTACTCTACTATTTAACGAGGGTTTCACCAAGCCCCGCGATCGCGCTTTGTTTGGGGTTTGTCTCTATGCTGCTGCCCGCATTAATGAAGCCTGTACTCTCAATCGCGGTGATGTCATCGGCATCAAAGGGGTGCGATCGGTTTTGGTGATTCGTTCCTACAACACCAAGGGCAAGCAGCAAACTCGCGAAATTCAGGTACATCCCCAACTCAAGGAATATCTAGCAGAGCATCACAAGTGCGATCGCTGGCAGACGCGCCCCCATCTCTTTCCTGGCAGGCACGGCAGGGGACATATCAACAAGACCAGTGCGGATAAGATATTGCGGGATACCTGCAAAAAACTGGAACTAGAAGGCATCAGCACCCATAGCTTTAGACGTACCGCTTTAACCCGCATGAGCGATGCGGGCGTTCCCCTACGGCATATTCAAGCTATATCAGGGCATAAGACCCTAGCAGCATTAGAACGCTATTTGGGAGTGACGGAGCAGCAGAAAGAAAGTGCGATCGCTACTTTGGATTTTTAAAGCTTACTGTTCGGTAAAAAGGCGTTGAGCCGAGATGACTCGTCACAGACAGAATAGAATTCGTGGCTGGTCGTTGTAAAGGTTTGTTTGACAAATAGTTTGACAGTGTAACTATAAATTGCGACAACGTACTAATCAATGTCTTCAGTAGTTGACTCGTTGGCGGTTGAGACGACCTAATTACTTACAAATTGTTATACATTGTTATCAATAAATTACATTACGTAAAACATAGTTTCCTAACCATTGAGAGAGAGCGCACAGGTCGAATTGATAAGTTCATGCGCTGCATACTACGAGCGCCCCCGAGTCGCTTAACTATCGAGCGATAGCTTACTCGATAGTTAAGCGCGGGGTTAACTTTGCGGTTCAACAGGTTGAGGACGCTCTTGCTGCTGAATATATTTCACAATAACATCCATATCTGCGCCACGGGAAACAGTTTTAATGCCGTAACTTAGCGACCAAAAATAAGGCTTCCAAAACCATTTAGATAGATAGCTAGCAAACTCTTTTCTAATTAGCCTAGAGTTAACAGTTTTCAAATTAGCTATTAGTTGAGACAAATTTAGCGACGGATGAGCCTCAAACAAAATATGTACGCGATCTTTTTCCCCCGAAAATTCCAGCATCGAACAACGCCACTTGTTTAAAGTATCTCTGAATATAGACTCCATTCTAATTAAAATCTCATCAGTAATCAGTTCGTGCCTGTACTTAACCTGTAAAGTAAGATGATAATGCAGCTCAAAAACAGCGTGATTCATCGTTCTCATGGCTTGACTTTAGTTTCAAGTAAATGGCATTGTAATCTGTAATCTCTAGCATACAATGTTGGCTATGCCTAAGACAATCAGAACCGACAAATGGGATTTAGTTTCAGATAAACACCAGCTACTGGTCTTTTCAGATACAGTAGCTATTTATCGAGTTTATGTTCGTCGTCTGATTTCGATTGTTAATTTGCACTGGAAAGAGGTAGCTAGAAGTGAGACAAAACAAAGGTATGTAGAGCAGCTTTTTCACGCTACCAAAGATAATCCAAACCCTAAATATAGTAAGTTTTTTGGTTTGGGTACAAAGCTGTATAAATTTCCTTCTTACCTGAGACGTGCAGCAATTAATGATGCTATTGGTCATGTATCGTCATTTCAAACTAGATACTATGATTGGCAAGGTGGAATTAGAAAAAACAGAGCAGTAAGCCCACCAAGACTAAATACTAGCTGTGGTGTCTATCCAGACCTCTATAAAAATCAGTGCATTAAAATAGCATCCGATTATTCCCAAGCCGAAATTAAAGTCTATAAAAATAATGACTGGCAGTGGGAATCGGTTTCGATTGGTAAGTTAGCGCGTCGCCATTTAATACCTGGAGTCAAGCAATTATCACCTACTTTAATAGTTAAAAATGGTGCTGCTAGTTTATCCGTTCCGTATCAAATTCCTACAATCTCAAAGCAAGAAACCCTGAGATACTGTGGTGTAGATATCGGTTTAAATACCACTGCTGTTTGCTCGATCGTAGATGAATCTGGATTAGTTCATGCTCGAAAATTTATTCATGATGGAGCTTCATTAGATAAACGAGATAAGCATTTAGCCAGAATTAGAAAAAAAGCTAGTTTGACTAAAAAGCTACACAAAGGTTTTGCTAAACTTCACTATCGCAAAGCAGGTAACATAAACAGTGCGATTCGTTCTTACGAAACCTATATATAGGGGGATGTAAGGCATTGGTTGAGTAAGTTTATATGACTGGAGTTCGCACTTTAATCCTCAACCAATGATAACTAAATAATCTTATTGGTGAGTAACCTTATTGAGCTATAAAGCAAAGAAAATAAGGGAGATTCTTAATCTCTTAAAACACACAAGTCCAATCCGTCAGACACAGACGTGAAAGCAAAACCTCTGCGGTAGAGAGTGGTCTTCAATCCGTAAAGCGAGGGGACGGCGGAAAATTACTACTAGCCTAATGTGGTAATCCGTTGGCAAGTTCTCATGATGAACAAGGACTAAGGAGTTGACTGAATTGTCCCCAGTTAGAACTAGCGGAAAGGCTTATACGCTAGGAGACCTAAAAAGGCATTATCAAACGGTATATCCTTTGATAAACAGGTGATAACCAGTTTCTTATGAGTTATCTGTGTTACCTAAAAAGTGGCAAATAGACTCCCATCTAAAAGAACAAAACAAAGATTATTTGGAACGAAGTAAATCAATTGTTTCTCTCAGGCAAAAGGTCGAAAACCTGAGTAATCAACCAAGATGTAACATCTAGTTTCATTAGCTAGGAAATAATTGATAAAGATAGAGTCAGAAGCTAAAGACTTCTTGTAATAAGAAGTATATGCTGACAGACTCACGATGAAACGGAAGATAGGGACATAAGTAGAAGTTAATAAGTTATGGACTATGTTGAATTAATACAACAAGAGTATGAATGGGCAGACCTACCCTGGAAGAAATTCGAGAAGGTTCTGTATAAGCTTCAAAAACGTATCTATCAAGCGTCCATTCGTGGCAATGTCAAAAACATTAAACGACTCCAAAAATTACTAATTAACTCCAGAAGTGCAAAATTAATATCGGTTCGTAAAGTCTCCCAAGATAACCAGGGTGCAAAAACGGCAGGTGTGGACGGAAAAAAAATGCTGACCCCAAAGCAACGTTTTGAACTGGTTGATAAAATCAACTTGGGTTCTAAAGTGTCTCCTGTTAGAAGGGTATGGATTCCCAAACCAGAAAAACAAGAGACAAGACCTTTAGGAATACCTACGATAAAAGACCGAGCAATACAATGCCTTGTCAAATTAGCTCTTGAGCCAGAATGGGAAGCAAAGTTCGAGAAAAACAGCTATGGTTTTCGACCTGGACGCTCATGCCATGATGCTATTGCAGCAATTTTCGATGCAACAAGATATAAACCAAAATATGTTCTTGATGCTGATATCAGTCAATGTTTCGACTGTATCAATCACAGAAAATTACTACAAAAGCTAAAAACATTTCCAAAGCTTCGTAAACAAATACGAGCCTGGCTAAAGGCAGGAGTCTGGGATAAAGAAACACTTTTCATGACTAATAAAGGAGTACCTCAAGGCGGGGTATTAAGCCCCTTACTTGCAAATATTGCCTTGCATGGAATGGAGGAGTATATCAAAGACTTTGCGGAAACTCAAAACATCACCTATCCGAATGGAGGATGTATGAGTAAACAACGTAAAAGAGACTCAATATCTCTAATTAGATACGCAGACGACTTAGTTGTACTCCACCACAAACATGACATAGTTGTGAAAAGCAAAGAAAAGCTCTCAAACTGGCTAAAAGAGATAGGACTAGAGTTAAAACCCAGTAAAACTCGAATTACACACACCTTACATAATTGTGGGGCTGAAAAAAAAGGATTCGACTTTTTAGGATTTAACGTCCAACAATATACCGTTGGAAAATACAACTGCGGAAAGTGTAGAGGAAAATCACTAGGCTTTAAAACCTTAATCAAGCCTAGCAAGAAAAGCATCCTAAGACACTATAAACAACTGGCAAAAATAATTACCGAAGCCAAATCTTGGAAACAAGAAGCATTAATAGGTAAACTTAACCCTATTATTCGCGGATGGTGTAATTATTTTTCCATAGGGGTGTCAAAGAAAGTTTTTCAAAAAATGGATTGGTTAATCTGGTGGAAACTCTTTAAATGGGGAATAAGTAGGCATAATAATAAAGGAAAGGATTGGTGTAAAAACAAATACTTCCAAAAATATGAAACTTACAACATAAACGAAGGTAAAATCATCAGTAAAAATTGGATATTCGCGACAACCAAAGATGGAAATATTCATAATTGGCTACTTTCACATGGTGACACAAAAATCATCCATTATACGAAAGTAAAAAGCGATGTCAGTCCTTACGATGGAAACTTAATTTACTGGAGTTCCCGTATGGGAAAAATCCCCTAATGCCATCCCGCAAAGCAAAATTGCTTAAAACCCAAAAAGGAAAATGCAACTGGTGCGGTTTAACGTTCAGACAAGATGATGTATTAGAAGTAGACCACGTTATCCCAAAATCAAAAGGTGGAACGGATTACTATAAAAACTTGCAGGTACTTCATCGACATTGCCATGATAAAAAGACATCAGCCGACGGATCACACGAACCTACCTTTAAACCAGTAAAACTCCCTCAAGGATGGTATTGGGAAAGAGGAATGTTGATTACATAGGGTCTAATAGCGTATTGATGACAACAACCGTTTTATTGAGGAGCGCATTGAAGTGAAAGTTTCATGATGCGTTTTGTAGAGCAGTAGGTGGGGTAACTCACTTACTGACTTTAATA
>AP018286.1 GCA_002368355.1 Chondrocystis sp. NIES-4102
TTTTTTTGTTCGAGGCTAGGCTAATCGCTATTAGCTCAACTGTCTGATTATTATGTAAGTTTTAACATTTGTAACTATGTAACACTACTATTTTGGCTAGTTTTAACAGTATACAAGTATGTTGTACAGGTTAAATCACCAAGAATTATGTAATCTGAGAGCTATTATTACAAGAGTCTTGTACATTATAATATAAGTTTCTATTAGTAATAAGTAGTTTTGTCGAGGTTTTTGCTAGTAATAAATAATTAATAGTTACTATTAGTTATTCTTGATTTTATTAGGGATGTGTTTAATATTTTGCTTTGTACATGGTAAACAAGAGTTTTATGTAGGGTAGATTAAACTTTAAGTCCGCGAGCGCTCTTTGTGGAGTTTTTCAGCTTTTTTTCGGAGGCGGTTATTGCTGGTGTCTTATTAGGCGATGAAGTCTTGCTGATTTGAGGCTTTTTGAGGCTTAAATAGGTGATCAACAGTTGATGTGAGGAATTAGCCGTTTGAGAATTTTCGACTGGTCTAGGGGGGTGATTTTGTGGGCGTGTTTTAGGCGCTCGCCTTAGTAGGGTTTCGGTGTTTTTGGTGAGGGGGGTTTATGTACCCTCGATAGTGCCATGACACAAATAACTGTAACCCCCCCTAACTATGGCGATTTGTGTCATACACATCAACCAATGACACAGATGGCGAAAATCGATTTTTTCGATGTAGTCTGTCTAAAATATTTATTTATATAGGTTATAGCTGACACACATAAGTTTAGTATACAGCTTTGATACAAAATGAAAACTATATACAGCAGTACTTTAAACCTGTTATCAATAAGCTTCCAGTATGCAGGGTTACAAGTATAATAATTAGGGTTAAAGTATTACTATATATAGATTTCAGTTATTGACATAAAGATAATAATCTATAGTAAAGTTATTTTATATAGATTTAAGCATATATTAAAAATTCAAGAGTTTTATAACTGTATAAGTAAACTTATATAGTGTATAAATACTTAAAAATATCCCAATTTAGCTCTGATCAGAGATTGACAAAATAGTCTTATAAATGTACAAGACATTAATAAGATTAGTTGTTATAGTTGATTAGTTATTTTTATGATGAGTATAATGTTAATAACTAATAAAAATACAGCCTTTAACATAAATAATTAGTTGATTTATTACTCAAGATTTGATTTTTTCTTTATATAGTCATCGTGACTAATTAAATTTCGCTCATAAGCAATTTTTAAATTATAAAGCTTCTCGAAATTATGAATACGTTTGTTTAACTTAGCTTGCGCCAATTCAAATTCGTCTTCATCTATTACATTTAAATCTTTAAGTTCTTTGAGTTTTTTAATTTCAGTTTCAACTTCTTTCTTGATTTGAATTAACTCTTGTGCTTTTAGTTGGTCTGCTTGTTTAGCTTTGATTTCCTTAATAGCTTCTGAAATTTGCTCTTTTTCTAGATCTAGTTGTTGTATAGGACTGAATAAAGATTCAAGAAAGTTTGGCTCTACAACTTCCTTTTTCCGCAAGATATCGGCTACTCCTTGCCCAATTAAGGTATAGTTTTTTTCAATTTTTAGCTCGATTTCTTTAAGCTTAATTTCTAGTTTTGAGATTTCGTTTTGTCTTTGAGATTCTGCCAAAGTTGTAGTTGATGCTTCAGATATTCCTTCACCAATTGCCCGACTAATATTACTAAAAAATTTCGACATTGTTATTTCCTTATATTAATAAAAATCTGAATATTTATCTTGACTCTTAGCTAGAGTTATACAGAATCAAGAAGTTTTTGTTTTTCTATTTGAAATTCTTCCGTAGAAATTTCATTATTTTCGTGTTTTAGTTTGAGTTCTTTTAACTTGGCGTACTTATCATTCATATTGAATTGATCAACAGTCGATGTTGATTTTCCCTGTCGCCGAGCGCGAGCTTTATTAACTGTCATTACCTGTTCGGTTGTTAAAGCCCCAAGCCCTAGACAAGAAACCAAATTGCTAAGATCGTTAGAATTTTCTTCGGTGTTTGTACTTAAACCCAATATGAGGGATATGGCTACCGTATAGCCGAGTATTTTTAAGCTATTAATAGCTCTATTTAAGTAAATTAGTCCTACTGGGAAAAAAACAAAGCTTAGTACTCCTGCCATAACAGCATTTTTATTAGCAAGTTCTTCGGTTCTTACTAAATCTTTTTCCGTCGGAACGAAAGGATTCCAGGGATTTTTGGACTGATTATTCATTTTTATTGAGATCTTTTACTAAATTCTGACCGCGCTCTCCCATCTCTTCTAGCTTGGCTTCAATTAGCTTTAATGCCATTGAAGAAGGGTAAGTACGTCCATTTTCCCAACGATTAATCGTAGAGAAAACAACTCCTAAACTATTAGCAAATTCTTCTTGGGTTAAACCCAATTCTTGTCGTAGTGAACTGACAAGTTGACCAATTTGCTGCTGTGATAATACTTTAAGTTTGGGAATTTTCATTGCCTCATCCAGAGGTGTATTAGTCGTTTAAGGTCGAGCAGATGCTATAGACTTCTCTATTTATCATCGTCAAATATTTCTCAATCTGTGATGATTGAAATCAATACTTAAAAGTGATCTTTGCTGTTGTATCGATGGGTTTAGCAGACGAATCGCATAATTTCATAAGCGATCGCTATTGTAAAAATATTACTTTGACAATAGCATCATCAAAAGTCGGAATAATTCCATTTCCCGACCATTTGGTTATTTATTACTATTGAACTATTGATTATAATCCTTACTGTCGTAGCGTTTCAGGAGTTTTTACCAAGGGGTTCTTATTCTTCATTATCCCAATTTTCTAGCCAGTCACCTTCAACATCTTCAACATATTGTTCGATGCCGTCTACTCCTTGAGCTAGCTTTGTCTCTTGTAAAGCATGAATATCTTTTATTTTCTTCCGTAGTCTTGCTAACCTATCTGATTCTGGCTTTTTTGCTATGGGGGAATCATTTGTCGAGGTTTTTGTTTGAGACATATCAGTACTTATACAAGTGTCTTATAACTCTATAGGTATCTTGTAACTAACTTGTGATTAATCTATACTATCCTCAATATAGCAATTATCAGGCAAGGTTTGAGCTTTATCTAAGATATAGTTACACAATCTATTGATAATCTCTAATTCATTTCCTGTCCTAGTTACAGGGTTATAGCTCAGAAAATATGCTCTGGCAATTTTCCATTGTTGTACGGTTGTTTTCCAGTTGGTTTTTTTGGTATCTAGCAAACTGTCATTAGTTACGGTCAATTGTACACATAATGGCTTATCTCCCATACTACTAACGATTAAATCAGTTGCCATTGATAAATCGCAGATATATCGCAACAGAACACTACCGCCACGCTTTTTAAGGTTATCTGATAAGAGGTTGAGAAATTGACTGTCTTTTGCCTGAAACTCTCCTGCCATCAGTTTTTGTTTCCAAGTGGTAAATTTGGGATCGTATTGCTCAAACCATTGAGGAAATAATGTTGTATACCAATATCTATCGGTAGGGTTTAGTTCGTTGATCAATAGCTTATATTCTTCACTTTCAAGCTGTGATAAATCTAACCAAAATTCAACATCTTCAATTAGTTCTATGAGAAAAAACAGTAATTCTTTCTTTTTCATCAAAGAGCCAGGTTTGGTATCTTTTACCCACCTACTAATTTGTCTGAGTCTTGAAGCTAGAGATTGATTTACAGTTTCGGCTTCTGCTATCAAACTGTTTAATCTAGGTTTTATATCTTTTGCTTGTAACCTTTCTACCATATTGGTAATAGCTCCTATGAATTTTAATATAGATTAAACAAACTAATTATCTAGAAAATTTTCTCAATAATTTGGGAATCTATATAAGTGAGCGAAAAAATTATTCTGTTATTTCTATTTTGTTAATTTGTAATTATGTTTAAATGTATATATGTGCAATTTTACATAATCTAATTTGAGCAAGCGATCGCCGAAGGCGTGGCGTAGCCAATCGCAGTTTGCGGAAGCTATCCGTAGGAGAGTGGCTACAAGAGCGCCAATCGCGCTATTGGTTTTCAATCAGTTCTGTAACCAGTAGCGATAACATCAACTCTTTAATCGTCATACCTTTTTGGGCTGCTAGAATTTTAGTTGCCTGATGCTGTTGTTCTGACACCTCAAAGGTGATTCGTTTTGTCTTACCTTGAGGTTCTGACTGGTTAGCAATATCGTTATTGCCATTACGACTTTCTACCCAACTATCGGGGTTAACAAGTTGAGGTTTTACCCCTGGTTTGGTACTAAGCCTCGATGGTTTCTTCTGTGACATGGCAAACTTCTAATGTGTTGAATAATTCGTCTACTACTGCTTTGATTTCCGATGCTGCAATACTTTTAGGAGATGTTTCTAAAACCGTGCTACCAAGATTAAGACTTTCTGCAAAGGCGATTCTTTGAGAGATTTTGGCATCTAGTACGGGGTAAGGATAATCTTTTAATACTTCTACTACCTCGGTAGCGATCGCGGTATTGACTATTTGGCGATTGATGATAAATCTCGCCTTGAGATTGGGCTTATACATGGAGGCTTCCTCGATTAGTTCTACTACCGAATGGGCTGCCCAAATATCTAAAGGTGATGGCTGTATAGGTATTAAAACCAAGTCAGAAGCCAAGATTGCCGACCTGGTTAGATCTGATACTCTCGGCGCACCATCAATAATTACATAGTCGTATCCTTGAGATAGCTTGCTTATCTCCTTATGGATGATGGGACGGTCTAAGCCGATAACGCTAAAAGGTGCATCACTTTCTCTTGCCGTTGCCCAATCTCTCGATGAGCCTTGGGGGTCAGCATCAACTAACATTACTTGGTAACTTTGCAAGGCTAGGGCGTGGGCTAAATGTAAAGCGAGCGTCGTTTTCCCAGCCCCCCCCTTTTGGTTCAAGATGCCTATTTTCATGGAATTTACTTTTAGTTATCACCAGCTAGGTTTATTTTTACATTTGTAATTTAGTAAATCTGAAACTATGTAAG
Organism: Chondrocystis sp. NIES-4102; assembly: GCA_002368355.1. Classification (NCBI taxonomy): domain Bacteria; kingdom Bacillati; phylum Cyanobacteriota; class Cyanophyceae; order Chroococcales; family Chroococcaceae; genus Chondrocystis; species Chondrocystis sp. NIES-4102. The sequence continues at coordinate 5,024 of AP018286.1, forward strand.
TTTGTAAACTATTAGCAAAAAAAGCTGATATAACTTTACTCTTTGTAAGAATTTAAATTAGTAGGAGTAGTATTTTCTACTATTGATTCAAGGTTATCTGATGGGATAGATTGATCGGTTTTGATATGAGAGAGCATAGATAAAGATGCGATCGCGCCTCTGACCTGTTCGGGTTTAACCTCTAAATATCTTTGCAGTTGTTCGAGGTTGCGGTGTCCTGATATCTCCTGAATTATCCTCAAGGGTATCCCAGCGTTGCTCATTTGAGTAAGGGCTGTACGCCTGAAGCTGTGGGAACTAATACCGATTAAGCCGATTCGTTCACAGGCTTGTTTCAGCAATCTTGCACCACTATCGGGATGAAGATGACCATGACCACCCTTGCCTGGGAATAAATAGGGATTATCGGCTAAGGTTTGATAGTTACTAAGTAATAAACGTAATTCTTCTAATATTGGTATGGTGCGAGTTGCCAGTTTATTTTTGGTATTGCCCTTACGGATGATTAATTCAGGTCTAACTTGTCCTGTGCGATCGTAGACATCGATTTTTTGTAGAGTCACACATTCATTGATACGAGTACCAGTATAAAGACACACCCCAAACAAAGTGCGATCTCGGTCTTTAGTAGTACCTTCATTAAACAATAGTTGTATCTCTTCGGTGGTTAAGATTTTGGCTTTACCATGTCGATCTATTTTCACGGCAGTAACATTGGGAAGTAATTATAAGTAAACTTCTCACAATTGCCACACCTAAAGAAAGAGACTTACTAGATTTAATAATTAGGAGTTGCCAATAACTCTTCAAACTTAGTGACGTTTTCTTTGGTAACTACTAATACTGTAGGTTCATCTATCGAGTTAATTAAGGTTTGTTTGAGCTTATATTCAGTATTAGCTTTCAGGATTATTAAGCTGGCAAATAAGTATTTAAACTTTTTGGCTAGATATAAGCTACGGCTTAAATTTAGTACCGAGTCAAAATTAGTTTTTCCTTCTTTAATTTTGTCGGAAATTATATTTCTAACCGAGCCTATGTCGTTATTATGAGTAGTGTTTAACGCCAATAGTTCAAACCCCAAGCCAATTGAATGTTCCTTAGCAAAGCTATGATAATCAATCTCCCGAATAATTTCTTCCACACCATAAGGCTTAAGCAGATCCAATTTGAGGTTATTCCAAAAAGATTTAGTAACCACATTTTTTGATAGGTTATCCAGCTTCCCTAGTTGATTTACTTTTTCAAAGTTTCTAAGCTGTTTTTCATTCTGAAATAAAAACTGACTACGGGTAATCAGTTTCATGATCTTATATACTTTTTTGCTAAACCCCATCGGATGAGCAATCTTTTCCACACCTGATTCTAGAAACTTAATCGCTTCTTTATTGCCATCACCAAATTTAAAAATTTGAGCTTCTGAATAAATAACAGGTTCTCTATAGCCATTTTTAATACAGTCAATGTACCAGTTAAGTAAATCATTATCATTACCTTTAAATGACCTAGCTTTAACCTTTTTAAATTCATCGGCAAAATTATACTCTGTACCATCAATCCAGATTTGCTGACCATCGATACCTTTGCAATAGTTACCAGATCCTGTGTTATAAAATTCTGTAAAAACTGTAGTTTTTACATCCATCTCCATCTGGTCTTTAAATATTTCATCCTTTAGTTCATAACCATATCTATTAGTAGGTATATGTTCAAAATCTACTCCATAAAAGTTATGTAGGTGCTTAATAAAATTATTGTTAATCCATTCTTGAGTTGCATCCTGCTTGGATAAATTTGATTTAATCTCAGGTTGGTAATCAATTAAATAATTAGGATTACTTGCCAATATTTCTTTAAACTTTAAGCCCAATGGTACACGCTCCCAGTTAAAAGTACAGCCATCGGTTATTACTTGAAAACCATTGAGGGCATTGAGCATCAACCACGCGGTAGCTCTAGGGGAAGCGGTAATTTGATTGGCTGCCAATAAGTTATTAACGGGTAAATGTTCACAAGCTAGCGCACCATAGCCACTGTTGAGAAATAATTTATAAACTTCTTGTATCGGGTTGCCTTGTTCTTTATACTCACTTCTTTTACTTTTGAGCTTTTGATAATAGTCACCTATGGGAAATGCTAAACAAAGATTATCTTGGCAGTATTGCTTTTTATCAATTTTGCACCATTTTTCATCTCGACTTTCACTAATGGTATCTTGAGGATAAAACGGTTTTTTTGTTTCTAATTCTTCTAGGGAATTACATACCATTTCTTGGGGAACAAAAACCACGCAATCAACTAATAAATCTAAATACTCATCAACCCAGTCATTAGGCAATAATTTTATACAGTCAAGTAAATCAGCATTAATTAAACCAAACTTAATTTCTTTAGTAAGTAAGGTTGATTCTGCTTCTTTATTACTGGTTTTATAAGCATTAAATAGATTAATTGACTTGCGACTAGGATTAATATCAAAGACAGTTTTAAACTTTAATTTTTTGGCTTGAAAATTTAAATCACTAAGAATTAAAGTATTAAGAGCATTAATCAGTTTTCCCGATACCCTAATTATCCAGCCATCTCTGGGACAATTATTAGTAACAAATTTGAGTGCTTCTCTCAGAGTAGGTTTATATTTTTTCCCTCGATAGGTAGTAACTATTGGCTGTCCCAAATAAATTGTCAAAGAACACAAACGAGTAGCATAACAGCTACTCATATCTAAATCTCCCAGTAAACCTTTGATGTAGGGGTATCGCTGGCATCTAGTGTAAAGTAAACCTCCTACTGTCCGCAAAGGTTGAATACCAAAAGAATTTAACTCCACATCTTGGATACTTTTAGCTTGTGCCAAGGCTTTTCGATGTTGTATTTCTTTAGCTATAGCTTTATTTTGCTGGGGATTAAAATGCTTATGGTAAAGATCATTAATAAATCTGGCAACATTTGAACCTGTAGTATCTTTTACTTCTATTGATGGTAAATTAAAATCGCTTCTGATCCCATCTAATAATTCTTGATGTTTGACAGATAAATTGTGTGTCGCTAAAACATCAGTGCCACCATAAAGCGCAAATAAAATCGGATCTAACTGTCGCAACAGACTCATGTTTGCTTTGATTTCTGACTTTGAATTTAAGCCCATTTTGTTGGCAATCTCATCAGTCTCAATCTTAATTTTAGTAGTATTAGCTTGGTAGACACTACATTGATTGTCAAGACCTTTTCCCGAAAGTACGGGGAAGCGATTCATCGCATCTCTAAGGCTTAAGCCGATTTCGTAAAGCTTGCCATTGAGCCAAATCGGAGTAATCCCAATCAAACCTCGACTGGTTTTAATTACCCTGCGAGATTCTAAGGAAGCTTCTAAAATGATTGATTGCCAGTTACGACCGATAGTTTTAAATAAATCTACATCGGCAAAAAAAGCTTCATATTCAATGGTTATTTTAGGTAAATTTATCTCTATAAAATAGGTCTTATCAGGTTGCTTTTTACATACCAGGTAATCTCTACTCAGGTTAAATTCAGTCAGTATTGAATCAAATACTCCCCCATCTACTGCCTGTTTAAAAGCTGCTTTAATGCTTCTGGTGGTTGATAACCCGTCAATTATAGATTCATAAAGATCCCCAACTTCACCCAATAAGTACTCTAAAGATTCTTCTTCAATAAACTGGGCATCTATACCCAAGTCTCGTAGGGGATTACTGATAACATTGAAGTTATCCAATAGTTCATCTCGAAAATAAACTAATCCTTGGTCGAGATTAATTTGAGGAATGTATACCTGTATTGAATCTACTGTAAGCTGATTAGAGCAGGTAAACTCGGTATCATAGATTATTTTTAATCTCTCAAATTGCTCAATATCTACACTTGAAATTAGAGGCTGGTCTAAATATTTAGCCTCTTTGGTATTGAAACCTACTGCGTAAGGCATTACACTAGAGCTAAGAATTTTAAGATGTTTGACGGGATACAATAGTCTTGTTACCCGTCTATTTTTTTATTTGGCAGATTTGCCAATCGGTTCTAGTGTCTTGATATCTATTTGACTGAGGTTATGATTTTTTGCTTGTTTAAATAGCTTAAACCTGACCTTTTGACCCTTGAGTTGATCCAAATCGGTATCTACTTCCTTTCCTTGCTTATATGCTTCTGATAACTCTGATTCAGAAAATAAGCCCAACTGAAGACACAGACGGGTTAGTTTACTGTAGTCTTTAGTTGAGCCGTTTTCGTACTTTTGAGCATTAATATTAGTTCTAGTCCAAAGTTTTAAATTGACTGGTTTTTTTGTTCCTTCTGCTAAGAAATCAAACAAAAATTGTTCTTGTTCATATTCAGTCTCATCAGCATCGAGAAAAGTTATATCTGCAAGAGTTGCTGTTGCATAACCTTGGTCGTCAGTTTTTACTGAATTTGCCATTCTAGGCTTTAGTGCCATTTTCTTTGACTCCTATAATTGTAATTTTTTGTTCTTCTTCAGCCGATATTTGCCAATCTTCAGGGGGGTCTACATAGTGATAGCAAGTACCTGCATAATGGTTAAATGTACCGTTGTATAAGATTTTCACCGCTTAACCTATTTAAAGTTCTACGATATTATATGGTGATTTTTTTTTTTTGTCACCACAAAATAAACCTAATATAATGTAGCTGTTTTAGTTAACAGGTTCTCAAATACTTAAGCTTTCACATTTAATTATTTATATGAAAACAGGAAAACTTTTTAATCAGAAACAATTACTTGCTATTTCAGGATTAACTAGAAATCAATATAGACAGTTACAAAAATATAACTTATTAAATAATAATACTAATCCTTTAAGATATTCTTTATCTGAAGTAATTTATTGTCGGCTTATTGTCAAACTTAGAGAACACTATTCACTTCAAAAAATAAGAAAATTTCTTTATTCATGTGATACATATTTAAATAATTTAGTATCATTAGACTACGGAGTTATTGAATATAAAAATGATATTGCTGAAGAGTTGTCAATGAGATACTTTAAACCTGAAATAATAAAAAAAATAGAAGAAGTTTATATTTATCATGAACAAAAGAAAATAATTGATGATTGTGGAATGTTATACATTAATTGTTGTTATATCAATGTAAAAAAAATAAGAAAAGAATTAATTGTACGTGCAAAAGAATATCAATTAGATTCAATAGAAGAAAAATTTAAAATTGCGTAATTATTTAATATCTATTATACTTTTATTAATACTATATCCCATTGATTCTAAGATTTTGATAGCCACATTCTCATCAATTACCGCTTCTATACCTGTAACTTTGGCATACATCTCAAATATAGAACGCAGTCCTTTTATTTGCTGCAAAGGATAAGCAGATTGACCATATAAATGTTGAGTTAATTTAAAATCTACGATAGCAGTACCTTTAAAAAATAAAAGACTTAGAGCTTTTTGACTGCCATAAATTATTTTGTCAAAGTTTTGCTCTAAGTCTTGAAAATGATTTGGTTGTAAACCTATTGACTGACAATAGGCTTCAAAACTAATAATATTAGGATTATTAATCTCAGTAATAGTAGGTTGATGATCTACCTGCTTTTGTTTAATTACTTTTGGCTGATGGTCTATTAATTTTTCTTTAGTTACTTCTAATTGCTTATATCCTGCTATGTGCTTGAGGGCATGACGTTTTAAAGTATTAGCTGTAACTTTAAATCCGCGATCGCTACACCAACCTACCAAGTAGTTAAAATTAGCTCCAGCTTTAATTTGGCGATCTAGATCTGATAATAATTTTGATTGACATACTTTACATCTACTCATAATAAATTAGGGGTAAATTTACCCCTATACAGTTTTAAATTCCTAATACTTGTTTAAGATCATAGTTTTTACCTTTACGATTATCACTATCAGTTAATTGATGTTTATTATTATGATCTTCAATCATAGTTTGATAGGTATCAAAAAACTTATTAATCGTTTGTCTATTTGAACCTGTAATTTTAAAAACTATACCTTTAGTAATACAAATTTTATGAGACTTTTCAGTTTGATTATCGTTATGATTTTGAATCGTTTCAATTGCTTGGCTAATACGATAATTAGCCACCCCTTTAAAAGTCTGTTCTTTTAATTCCGACTCACTCATTGAATCCAACTTGCCTTGGCTTTTAGCAATACTATTGAAATATTTTGCCCGTTGCAAAGTTCCTGAGTGAACAATTTCTGCTAAAGATAAACCACTATTTTTAATCGCCTCATCTACTATCTTAATCTCATCTTCTTTTAAAGAACCATCTTGATTATGATGTACCTTTAATCCCAAAAGTGAATATGATAGCTCACCAAACTTGACCTTATTTGACTTATTCTTTAATTTTTGATTTTCTGCTTTTAACTTGTCATTTTCAGCTTTTAATTGTTCATATTGCTCATAAGTATCGAGTAACTTCTCAATAAGTTCTCCTTGGCTAATTTTTTCTTGTTCTAATCTTTTGTCTAATTTTTGCTTATAGGGTTTTGAAAGATTAGGACTAATTCTTACTTTATCTTTTGACATAATTCTTATTGTTTATTTATACTACTTGTATATTAACTAGAGTCTTGTTTACTGTCAAGATTCTAAAACTGATTAAAATCTCGCTCGAAGTTTCTCTGCATCTTCAGTAGACAATTCATAATCGAGATAACTTTGAGCCGATTGAGTTGATTCTTCTAGGTGTCCCATAATAGCCTTAACAAATAGATCTTCAGTACAGTTCAATCCCTTATCTGACTGTTTATATAGTTGCCAGCAAATAGCAGCATAAGCAGATCTAAGGTTATGAGGATTGAGATAAATATCTTTTCCCGCAGGTAAAGGTAATAGTCCTGTTTCTTGGAACACCTTTCTAACTTTGATCCCCAATTCTTTGCTGCCTTTTGGTCTTTCTTGTGGTTGGTGTGGTTTATTGGCTCTCAGCCAATCAATTCCAGCTTGAATAGTATCTAAGGGTGCAAGAATGGGGATGTTATAAGGTTGGTCATCATTACCTTTGCGCTTAACTTGACCACTGAATAATGCTGATTCGATATCATATTCGAGCCATTCGCCAATTATTGAGTCCTCAACTGTATCAAAAAAAGGTTGCTCAAATTTAGCTGTAATTAGTATCTCTTCATGACGACGACCTGTAAGCAAGTATAATCCTGCTACTTTACTGATGTAGCTTTCAGAATCTAATAACTCTTCCGATTTTTCAATCACTGCTGTGGGGTTGAATGTCAGACGATGGGTTTTATCTTGTCTGACTCTAGTGCGATCTCTAGAATTGACATCCTGCTTTTCATAATCTGCTAGGTTGAAATACCGTAAAGCCTTATGTTCTCTAACTTTATTACCTTGTTTGATTTTAAAATTGGAATTTCTTGCATCTGTGGGTAAAGATTTTATGGCATTACGATAAGCTGACACTTGAGTTTTCAACCTTCTAGCATCACCCCTGACACCAATGGGATAACCTGCCTTACTAAAAGTAGGTTCAATCCCCAATTCCTGACGAAGATAATCTAATTCTTGATTACACAATAGTTTAATCTCTCGAATCCGAGTCAAAGGTTTTAATCTTTCTATAAATTCATCTATTCTCGCTAGTGGCATAATTTACTTTTAAAATAGTTGTACATTTATAAGAGTCTTGTATAAATTATAGACTCGATAATTGCCTAATGGCGATTAAGGTACACAATTGATATTTTTTGATGGGCTTTGTGACTAACCCTTGTGAACGTGCAAATTTAAGTAGTTTTTGATAATCACCAGTCATTAAAAACTCTATTTGTTGATTTAATTGATTCTCTCTATACAATGCTTGTGATTTAGCCCATGAACTTGCCATGTGAGCGCCAAATAGCAGCAACAAATAGAAAATGGTTACATAGTAGAAAGCCCATGAAAAGGCATCTACTAACATCGTCAAAGTATTTAACATGGTGGAAATTTTGATAAATTTTGTAGCGTTATTTCTTGAAGTTGTAGAGTGATTCAAGATAATACTAGTATACAAAATACTGTTAAATACTGTCAAGATACTTATATACTTTAACTAGCCATTAGCTATTAGCTTTTAGCTTTTAGGTGATTTTTAACAAATAAATTACCAGTTAACAAGGTCGAATGAGAATATCCCATTTTGGTAAGTGCGGATTTCGCAGGAGACGCATTTCAATTTCTTCCATAGTTTTCTAGGTTAAAGAAATTCCTTTGTGATAAATTTTCAGACTCAGGTTGACGATAGGCGAGATTCCTTTATTTTTGTAAAAAGAGTTTCTGCTTCCATGCGAACTCAGGTTTATCTAGGAAACTTCAGCATAAATTGTTCGTAATTCTCTTGAATTTCAAGGAAATTAAACGAACAGATATTTCTATTTATCGCTATGCTGAAATCCAACAAGCGATCGCTAAATTTTAGTAAGCGCAGAACTCTACAGAGTTGTATGTAGTACTTGATTCAATGTAAATATGATAATCGCCCTGACTGGGAATCTGATAATTGATCTGGCTTGATGATAGCTTTGCTCCATAAATAGATCCTACAGGTCCATAAACGTACATATCATATTGAACACCACCGCCAATATTGCGAGAAGTAAAAGTTTGTCCTCTACCAAGATTTAAGACAAATTCACGTCCACCTGAAAAATCTCCAGAGTAAGAGCCACAATAACTTCCTCTAGCAAATGCAATACGAGTAGCAGCATTTGCTACGTTTGTATTGAAAGCTATAGTAGAAACTATAGGTAAACAAGTAATTGCTTTTAAAGCCAAGTTTTTAAAATTCATGATATTCCCTCGTAAAATTAAATCTGAGATGCAATAAAACTGGAACTATTAAGTTAGAAAAATATTAATTTTCTAGATTAATTACAATTTATTAACGCTCTTTCATTTTGAAGGGTATTCAATCCAAAAACTTTGACTAAAATCACTTAAAAACAGTTTTGATATCACTACTATTTAGGTGTAGTGACTTGCAAAAGTTAGAGCCTCAGCTCGCAAAAACTAATCTCGGCTCACATTATCTGCAAAACCTCTACAACCATTCTCAGCAGATAGATTTAGGCTTTAATTTGTTCAATTGTCTAGGAAAATAGCTCAATGCTCGAAAGAATTGCTTATTTTCACAATAGATTGGGAATTATAGCAATATATCGCTCTTGTAAGTTTTTTTTTTGAGTGGTATGTGTTTTTATAGTTACGTCAATCATATGTTTAAAATAACAGCCTTTTCTAAGCTTGGTTTAACCTTATTTATTTCAGCAATAATTATGGAATCTTTATTGCAGAGAGCAAACGCTCAGTTTGCAAGCCAAGCTATTGTTTTTGATCCACCTTCTAATGTTCGAGCCACTCCCAACGGAACGGTGATCTGTTCTGTTACTTCACAACAAAACATTAATATATACGGCTCTACTAACCAATGGTATAAAACTGATGCTTGCGGAAAAATTGGCTACATCCATCAAAGTCAAATTCAATTGACTAGTAATTCTGGTGTAAAACAACAAATTAAGCAGGCGGTTCTCAGCTCCCTTAACGCGGAAACGACAAATCTTAGTTATGGAGTTCAATTCAGAGAAATTACTGTCGTTGATAACTATGCAATAGCTAGCTGGTTAAGAGGAGAAGGAGGAGGTTCAGCGATCGCCATCAAACAAGACAATAGTTGGCATGTAACAGCAACTTTCGGTGATGATTGGGGCGGAATTCAACGTTTTGTAGATAATGGAATTCCTTATCCCATAGCGGAAAAACTTTTAAACCAAGCTTATCCTGGTTGGCGACAATGGGAACCATAATTAGCTTAGTTAAAAGTGACTTTGAAGGAAGTGTATAAATATTTAATTAGTAGTTAAAATCTACTAATTAATTAGCTAACGGCTCTGAAGCTCATAGCTAACCGCGAAGCGGTTTAATAGCTAATGGGAGCAACTACAATCGCAAAAGCTAAACTCATAATGATGTCATCGTGTTTACCTTCAATTGCTTCTAATCTCGAACCATTTTGTCTAAAGCTCAAAAATTCTTCAATCACAGCCTTGTCATTGGGAATAATTAACTGCTGTCGTTCTAAAGCTAAGGTCAAGCGGTTAATCATGGTCGGCTTTGATGAAGCGGTAGTTTTTATAGCTTCAAAATCAGTATTAAAGTGTTGACTAGATAGTTGTTCATAATATATCTGACCGCTAGAATTAACCTCGATACCGACGCGAATAGGATTATATTGCTCAATTAAATTCCCAATCTCAAAGATGTTATATTCATGGGTTTTTTTACGTTGACGATACATTTTAACCAGGTGATAACGATCTTCAATCTCCTGCAAAATAGTACAAACTGTATAGTCATTGCCCAGCAAAGATGTATCGATGCCAAAATAGTAGATCCCTTGCTCTTGAGGGTTTTTCCATTCTCCTGTGGCACTTTGTCTAATGATTTCCGAGCTAAATACCAGTGATTGAGAATCTACAAAAGATAGATTATATTCTTGCTCAATAACCTCTTCAGGCAACTCAAACCTCGATTTAATATCTTGCAGGTAAGTCTCTTTTTTTAAACTAAATTGGGGATGCCCCAACCAGTGAAGAATAAACTTACACCAACCATTACTATCAATCCAGTATTGGAATGGTTCTATCTCTCCTGTTCGTATCTGTTGGCAGATTTGTAGAACATCCCGATCTCCATTATTAAGAGACAATTTATCCCAGTACCAGCCACTTTGACCATTAGGAGTACTGAGTATAATGATTCTCGCCTCATCACCTACTACTGTGGTACAGGGAATCGAACTTTTATAAATTTCTTCAATCTCATCTACAAATGCACTTTCATCGTAAAGAATATCGCTAACAGATTCTAAACCTCTAGCACCATTGGGAGTACTATTTCTAAATAAAATTCGACCACCATTTTTAATTTGTATGTCAGTCAAACTATCTGTTTCAGTTTCAATATATTCATACAAACTATCTATTTGCCTTCTAATTCTTTTGGCAATATTGCTGGTATCAGATTGAGTTTTAGAAAAAATTACTCCTAAATAACCAGGATTTAAACAAGCTTTAAATAAAAAGTAATTGGCTATAGTTTCAGTAATGCCTAATTGTCTAGTTTTGGCTATTACTGTTGAATGGTGTACTTTTATAAGCTCAATTAACTTTAATTGATATTGATAAGGATTAAAGTTTATTACTTGACTACCTGATCTTATCTGACAAAGATTGGCAAATTCTACCCAGGTTTTGGGGAGTTGCTTTTTTTCCAACTCTAAACCAGTATTTTTTAAAAGCTTTAATCTATTTTTTTCGGTTAAATTGCGTCTAATAACCATAAGCAATTAGATTATAGATTAAAATATTTATTGAGAATTTCAATAATAAAATCCTAAATTCATAGCGTTAATTTCTTCTGAATAATAGTCTTTTACACTAGCAAATAAAAATCTATTGTCTGTTATCGTTTTATAGCCTATTAAAAGAGCATAAAGCTCTAGCTTAGGATTAATTTCGTAATTTTCTGAAATATAGTTAGACCTTAAACTCTTAATTTTTTTTTCTAGATGAGTATTGTTAATTTTTAACTCAGAATCATCTAAATCACTTATAAACGATAAATATAAGTTATTTAATTCTATGTTAGTTACTTCGTCAGTCATTTGTTCAAGATATGATTTCTTGCCATAGGAACTTAAATTTAAATTATTTTTGATTCTTGAGACTAACTTTTTGGCTAATAGCTCGCTGGTAGTATGAACATAAATTGTAAATTTATCATAAATTATGTTAGCTATTTTATTTGATTTCAAAAGATCAATTAATTCAGAACTAATTTGCTTTTTTGAAATTGTAGTCAAAATTTTTAAATCTATAAGAGAATAATTATCTCCATGTTTTTTATATAGAGAAATAGAAGTTCCTAATGTATTGATGTAAATATAAATTAATGCTTTAACTTCAGAATTACCATTCATAAATTTAGTTGTAATTAAATACTAATCAACTATAACAACTAATCTTATTAATGTCTTGTACATTTATAAGACTATTTTGTCAATCTCTGATCAGAGCTAAATTGGGATATTTTTAAGTATTTATACACTATATAAGTTTACTTATACAGTTATAAAACTCTTGAATTTTTAATATATGCTTAAATCTATATAAAATAACTTTACTATAGATTATTATCTTTATGTCAATAACTGAAATCTATATATAGTAATACTTTAACCCTAATTATTATACTTGTAACCCTGCATACTGGAAGCTTATTGATAACAGGTTTAAAGTACTGCTGTATATAGTTTTCATTTTGTATCAAAGCTGTATACTAAACTTATGTGTGTCAGCTATAACCTATATAAATAAATATTTTAGACAGACTACATCGAAAAAATCGATTTTCGCCATCTGTGTCATTGGTTGATGTGTATGACACAAATCGCCATAGTTAGGGGGGGTTACAGTTATTTGTGTCATGGCACTATCGAGGGTACATAAACCCCCCTCACCAAAAACACCGAAACCCTACTAAGGCGAGCGCCTAAAACACGCCCACAAAATCACCCCCCTAGACCAGTCGAAAATTCTCAAACGGCTAATTCCTCACATCAACTGTTGATCACCTATTTAAGCCTCAAAAAGCCTCAAATCAGCAAGACTTCATCGCCTAATAAGACACCAGCAATAACCGCCTCCGAAAAAAAGCTGAAAAACTCCACAAAGAGCGCTCGCGGACTTAAAGTTTAATCTACCCTACATAAAACTCTTGTTTACCATGTACAAAGCAAAATATTAAACACATCCCTAATAAAATCAAGAATAACTAATAGTAACTATTAATTATTTATTACTAGCAAAAACCTCGACAAAACTACTTATTACTAATAGAAACTTATATTATAATGTACAAGACTCTTGTAATAATAGCTCTCAGATTACATAATTCTTGGTGATTTAACCTGTACAACATACTTGTATACTGTTAAAACTAGCCAAAATAGTAGTGTTACATAGTTACAAATGTTAAAACTTACATAATAATCAGACAGTTGAGCTAATAGCGATTAGCCTAGCCTCGAACAAAAAAA
>AP018287.1 GCA_002368355.1 Chondrocystis sp. NIES-4102
CTATTCCCAGCTTACATATCACGGAAAGAGCCAAGCTACCGCCAAAACCTGGAATATATTTTGTTTACACACCAGACCATAAGATACTGTATGTAGGTAAAGCTGATAATCTACGAACTAGATGGAATAGTCATCATCGATATCAGTATTTTATCGAGACATCTATGGAGAGTCGAATCGGTTATTTCGTAAATGATTCTGTCGCTCACCTCGACGAGATTATTGAGGAATTTAAGAGAGAACCGATGGCAACTATTAGCAGTAAAGCCTTAGTTACTGCCGATGAATTAGAGTCCGTTAAACAAGAACTGGCTATCCTTAAACAACAATTTAAAACTACCTTTTCTGCTTTAGCCGAATTAGGACTTTCCGATCTTGCCCAGAGATTAGAAGCATCCTTACCGCCTCGCGGGTTACAAGATTGGACATACGATCATGAAAATGTGCGATTCGGTATTACTCGTGGTGAACTGATTAAGCGGGTCGGTTTTGGCTCAACTAAAGAGTTTGAAAATGCGCTCAACATTCATTCAATTGAAGATACTGCTTATTTAGAAGAGTTGAGCGGATGGTTACTGCGACCAATTGAAGAAGGAAGTTCCAGAACTAGATTCTTTCCTCGCCAATAATCTCAGGTGGAATTATACTGAGGTCGAAATCAACTTAGATTAACGTTATAACAACGTTAACTTAACTTCTACCTAACATTAAACTAACGTGAGGATAACGCGATGATTGTTCTAGTGGGTGGAACAAAAGGCGGGGTAGGCAAAAGCACCGTAGCAACCAATCTGGCAATTATGCGAGCCAGTTTAGGGCGAGATGTGCTGCTGATTGATGCCGACCATCAAGAGACTGCTACTGACTTTACAACCATGCGTAATGAAAAATTAGGTGATGCTGGTTATACCTGTACTCAACTCAATGGTTCTAATGTTCGCACCGATGGATCTCGACTAGCCCAAAAGTACGACGATGTAATTATTGATGCAGGTGGCAGAGATACAGCCAGTCAGAGGGCAGCACTGGTCATTGCCGATGTAGTGTTAATTCCCTTTGTTCCTCGTTCCTTTGATGTTTGGACAATTGAACCCGTAGCCCAAATGATTGCCGAGGCTAGAGCCTTTAATCCATCTCTTCGAGCCTATGCCTTTATCAACCGAGCCGATGCTACGGGAACAGAAAACACCGAAGCTGCCGAATACATTCAAGACACCCTAGAACTAGAATTCATTAACACTCCCCTGGGTTATCGCAAAGTATTTGGTAAAGCAGCTTCTCAAGGTTTGTCTGTCATCGAACACAAACCAACCGACCCCAAAGCGATCGCCGAAGTAACTGCTTTATTCAATTTAGTTTTTGCAACCTATTTGGCGAAGGTGGCTACCTATGGATAAAAAATCGGCGTTGAGTCGTAAACCTAAACCTAAGAATCAGAATGTTGATGCTTTTATCGCTCGGGGTCTTAGTACGGGTACTGAAAAAAAACTGACTATAGATGATGATACCGAAGTATCAAGAGTTCAACTTCGTCTAACCAAAGGGAAACTAAAAGAGATCGATGAAGCCCTTAGCCAGAGAAAGGTCAAGGTTTCTCGCCATGTCTGGTTACTAGAAGCGATCGAAGAAAAGCTCGAAAAAGAGACTTTATAATAACGTTAAACTAATGCCTCGATAACGTTATGACGACGTTATTTACCCTAGTTCATCCAAAAGAGTTTGTGCATCTTTCCACATCTCAACTCGTCCATCGCGATAAACCTTGGCTATAAAGGGGGCGGGGTGTTTACGGACAAATTCTTGCATCTTGTTCACCGATCTGAGAAATATATCTGCCATTTGTTTCCCTGAAAGGTTTTGAGATACTAAGGTGAACATGGAAATGCCAGCATTGGTGACTGCCATTCTTTCTAAATGATTTTTACCGATCTTGGCATCTTTGGTTAAAACAACCCAGCCACGTTTGCCAATTTCGGGCAACCAATCAACATCAATCGCATTTTGCCCAAAGTTGTCATCGTGTATTTCTACAGCAATACCCGAATTTTTGAGGGCTGTGGCAATGTGTTTTTTGCCGAGACAGCGATCTATAAAAAATGTAATTTCTTGCTCTGACCCTGTTGTCATTATTCAAGTCTCAATGATTTAAAAGTCAGCTGGGCGAACGCAGAGAATCCGCGTGTATGAGTGACTTCCAATAAACCCGTCTGATGAGGACTTGAATCAAGCATATATGTATCGATAGGGTATGAATGTGGGATTTGCTCAATTGTAGGCAGCAGATAATTCACAGCGAATAGCTTCTTCGATTGATAGGCGATCGCAATCATAATCGTCCGCCAGGTCTTCAATTGAATCTCCCGCGAGATATCGTTCTTTAAGAATATCGGTTGCTATTCCCGTACCTGCGATCGCCAGACGACCAAAAGCAATGCGAGGGTCGATGACAACCAGGCGAGGATTATCTACTTCATCAGAACGAGTGAAGGGGTAAAGTTTAATAGCTAGTCCGCTATCATCTCTGTCAATGCGCTGTAGGTGTGCATTCAAAGCCTCTTTTAGTTCTTTTTTGCCCCCACTGCTAGCATTAATCAACTCACCGTATCGTTCGATAAACAAATCTACTCCATTAGTCCGAAAATCTTCTTTAGCTAAGGGATGGGGAACTAAAAGATGTTCATCAATAAAGTCTAAAGCTTCTCTAACCTTATTTAGCTGAATTTTGTGACCTACACGAATAGCACGTAAAACATGAACTTCAACTAGATTAGTAAATGACAGTAAATAAGGCTTCTCTTTAGAAATATCTATGAGGGGATGAAAGAAAGACGAACCATCTTTGACCCGATAAGAATGACCAATTGTCCACGAACGTATGGTACTGCGCGGAATCCTTAAATAACGTGCAGCATTACCAATCGAGTAGGCGGGAATATTTCTGGGGTCAGATCCTCCGTAGAGGTCGCTCATAAACTTAAACCTCGATCTCTATATTTTTCTTAATGATATTGTGACAGATTAAGTTACAGAAGAATTTGCTCTCCGTCTAACGTTAAAATCACGTCAAAACAATATTAAATTGACGTGATTAACTGACCCCATGCTCTAAGGATAGAAAGTGGCGGGTTAATTGACTTGTGGCAAAAGGCGGGGTAGCTATCTAACAGGCAGTCGCCGTCTCAATCCTGTATAAGCTACACTTATCAGCTAAGTATTTATGCTCATGGCTTTGCCCTTTGAACTATAAGTTTTGCTTAATCGCCCCAATTCTTACTACGGCATAATAGGCTTTTGCTCCGATTACGCGATTATTGTTAACTTTGATAATGTAAACTTGATTTTATGAAAGTGAACAAGTTCGGCAGGGCAGCAATTCTGACTCCCACTCAAATAAATTTACTATTTAACGAGGGATTTACCAACAAGCGCGATCGCGCCCTCTTTGGCGTTTGTCTCTATGCTGCTGCCCGCATTAATGAAGCCTGTACTCTACTTCGTGGCGACGTAATTGGTATCAAGGGGGTAAGGAATGTCTTGGTAATCCGCAGCTACAACACTAAAGGCAAACAGTCTACCAGAGAAATTCAAATACATCCACAGCTAAAACAATATCTTGAAGAACATCACTCATGCGATCGCTGGCACACTCGCCCGTTACTTTTTCCAGGTAGGCATGGCAGAGGCAGCATTCACAAAGCTAGTGCCGATAGGATACTTAGAGAAGCCTGTCTAAGGCTCGAAATTGAGGGGGTGAGTACCCACAGCTTTAGACGCACTGCTTTAACCCGCATGAGCGATGCTGGCGTACCCCTAAGACACATTCAAGCTATATCAGGTCATCGTACCCTAGCAGCCTTGGAACGTTATCTAGGGGTGACAGAGAAACAAAAAGAAAGTGCGATCTCTACTCTCGATTTTTAGGTTTTTAATTCTCAAATCTTAAATGGCGCGGTCAATTTTACGAAAGCTAACTGCGATTATTTATGAATTTTCCTTGATAAACAACTAAATAGAAGCTTATTATAGAATCGCACACTTGAATTGCACAGATAAAAAAAAGCCCTGCGAATGCCAGTTCGAGGGATTTTAAATATTTGCTCAATTCATTCTTGAAAAGCCCTCTTCTCCCGAACATTGAACAATAAAGGGAAATGGCTTACTTAATGAACATTGAACAATATACATATTGAATTATTGTGCCTACACACTTATTTAAATCAATTGATTCATAACCACATACACAATGGTTTAAATCAATTGATGCACAATTATATAATATTGTCCTTTGACAATAACAAAAAATCCCCCTTCGGTCTAGTCTCCACTCAAACAAATCAAGATGGAGGTGCAGCGTAATGACCACCACCATTAACTTAGACTTCGGCGCAAAAGATTTCAAAATTCCAGGTTTAGAATCCAAATTCGATTTCATTGGCGTACCCAATTCATTTGTCAGATGCTTTGAACTGGAACTGAACCGATTTGAAATTACTGTCCTGTATCAGCTACTGAGATGGCATTCCTGGTCGAATAGCGGTGTGGTGCTTCGGAAATCCAAATGGATTTATAAATCCGTAGCATCCATGATTGAGGACGCTTTTCGAGGCATCAAACCAGGAAAACTTTACCGAGCTTTACAAAAGTTAGTACAACTGGGATATATTCTGCGGGAGCAACTGCACCGAGAACATTATGGAGATGTTCATGCTTGTGCTGCCTATAATCGTCGGAATTACTACTCTCCCGTGATGGAAAAAGTAATGAAGTGTATCGTTGACACTTTAAATGCTTTGCAGCGCGTGCCGTCAAACGGCGGAGGAAGAGCTACCGAACAATCACCTCAAACACTTGAAAATCTGGGATTTTCCATTATGGAAAATCAGGTTTGCCAAAACGAAAAAACAGATTTTCCAAAACAAAAAAACAATACACATACAACTTCCACATCTACACTTCCACAAACTCCCCCCCTTACCCCCCAAGGGGCAGGAGAGAGTAACCAGGAAAAAACTGTCTCTCAAATACCCAAAGATATCCAAGAAGAACAAGAGCAAAGTAATCCCACTACTGTTGAACAAAAGGAAATTAATCCCAACACCACACCATTTACTACTGTTGTTCAAAGACCTCCGCGTGTTGAACAAAAAATCAATAAAAATAAGCTAGTACAAAAGCCAGTACAAACTAAAAATGTACCAGAAGCTCTAGAGGTTGAGGTGATGCCACCAGTCCGCGAAGGGCGCAAGCCGAAAACCCGTAAAGGTGGAGCGTCCCCGTCTTTTCAAAAAGACGGGGCTTCCTCCACCGCCTTCCGCGGCACTAAGCCAAATAATGACTTTGGGCTTGCCCCCTGGAAGAGTCTGGAGCAGTTCGGGCAATTTTATCGAGCGTTAGTTAAGAAGCTTCCCATTGTTGCTAATTCCCGTTCCCCTCAAGGATTAGCCCATCAGATTATCAACCAGCTAAAAAAAGGCGTTCCTCATAGTTACTGGGATGATTTTGTTAACGGTCTGCCGATTGGTACTTCTACTCAGCAAGAATGGGAAGTTGAGCCTGGAGTCGCCCACCCCATGTTTATTGAGTATTTAGCCGAGAAGCTAATTAAAGGCAATAATTCTCAGACAAGAGAGCAAGCAGTAGCCAACGCTTTAGACATAGCCAGTAGTCCCAAGCAAGCTATCTTTTTCTGGAAGGAGTTTAAAATTTCTTTGGGTAATGCTTTACACGAGGCTGAACGTCACCGCGCTAATGGTGTTCAAGCTTTGCCGACTCCTCTCTGGACAAAAGAGCGTCCCGAACCTACCTTAGAAGAAGCTGCCATTGCAGGAACTAAATTGGCGCAAATCAATAGCGCGGAATGCGCCAACAGGCAAGCACTGCTTTCGCAAAGCAGTGAACCTGTTGGTTCTACTAAAAATGCCTTCCAAGCTGCCCAGAATCGGCAAATAGAGGGGTCAAATGGGCAGATTGAACCATCTACCCATAATACGTCAAACATCCCCCTAGAATCCGATCCTTGGCTGGATGAAGAAAAACCGCAGAAGCCCAGGATATCTGATTTTGCCAGTGAGGACTTTAAAAGAAAGTTCTGCAAGGGTTTAGACTCAACTACTAAGTCTAAATCTGAGAAAAGGTATGATCTACCCAACCAGTGGCGACGACAGCCGTTGAGGATTGAAGAAATGTGTCTTGATGAAATTAATAAAGCTTTATCAGATCCAATTCTCCGTGAAGAACTGACTCTTCAGTTAATGCTGAGTGATTATAAATTAATTACTGATGAGCTTGGTCAAATTATTGGAATTGAGAACCAACCTTTATAGATAGATTTTGCCTATTTAATGAGGTTATGTTTGGTCTTATTTGGCTAACTTCTTAATATAAAATAAGGGTATAAATATCTGTACCCATTTTTTCAACTGATAATTATATATTTAATCGATAATCTTCTTGTTTACCATGTTACATTTATACTAAGTGAATCATCAAATGTATAATTTACTGAGTATCTCATTTCCTTCTTTCTACAGATGACTATGCAAGCTTTTCTTTGACGTTGTATCAAACTTTACTTCTTTTCTCAATCTTTAATTATGGTATTGTTTGATACTTTAATGTTCTGGTAAATCTATGAGCTATGATTGTGGTTATACCCCTAAATTAAAACTCTAAGCTAGCCCACCCCAAGTAAAACATTAACTCACTAACGTTCAAATTAATCCACTTGGGGGCTAGCGGGGGAAAGCCTTCCCCTCGACCCCTTCAGGCAGTAGGAAAAAGAAAAAAGTTCGCCCTACCAAACTAACTTAAACTTCAAACAATCCAAGCGACCCATGCCTAGAAAAGTACAGCGCATTAATACAATAGCAGTCAGACTGACAGACGAAGAAAAATTGGACTGGGATTTAAAAGCGCACGCTGCTGGATTAAGTATTTCGCAGTTAGTAAGAGAGGCAATGAATCGGGTCAGAATTACCAATGTTGGTGATAGAGCCATACAAATAGAACGCACTCGTCAAATAGCGAAAATAGGCAACAATTTAAATCAGATTGCTCGTTGGGCAAACACCTATAAAAGTACGGCAGACACAGTAGAAATAGTTACCCATCTTGTAGCAATAGAACAAGCATTAATGGCTTTGAGTGATCTTAAACCAAAACTGTAATTAAAAAATTTAACTTATAATCAATTTGTGACCACCAAATGACCATAATTTTACTGAGAGAGGAAGCATGATGAAAAGTGTTGGCATCAGGGAATTTAGAGATAAAGCATCTCAGTATCTAGCAAGTTCTGAAGTTGTAGCGGTCAAACGTCATGGCAAATTAGTCGGATTTTATATACCCGTGACACAATCAGAAGAAACCGAAATCGAAGAAGCATTACAAAGACTAACTCAAACAGTAGAGACAGCCATCGCAGAAAGTGGGATGGACGAAGCTACTTTAGCTCAGGCTTTAGATTTATCTCAAAAATAGTAATAAGCAATGCGTTTAGTGGTTGATGCCAATATTTTGGTGGCTGAGTTGATTAGAGTCCGAGGCAGAAAATTAATTACTCGGAGCGAATTAGAACTTTATATGGCGGAGGGGGCTTGGTCAGAAACAACTTATGAACTGAATAAAAGAATCGAGAAGATGATCGATAAAGGTGTTTTTTCTCAAGCAGTCGGCAAAAATTTAGTCCAAGATGCGATCGCTTTGGCTGAAGCGAAAGTAACAATAGTACCTCATGAAGTGTATTCATCTTATGAAACCGTTGCCAGAAATCGGATTCCTCGCGACCCAAATGATTGGTTCACAGTGGCATTAGCTTTAGCCATAGTCGGAGATATTTGGACAAGTGATAATGATTTTCTCGGTTGTGGGATAGCAACTTGGACAACTGATACTTTGTTAACCCATTTAAATAATGCTAGTTAAATTCTTTGCCAGAGGAGTAGGTAAGGGTAGTGGCCCTGTTCAATATATCACCCGCCTCGATAGTCCCAACACAGGCAAGCTACGAGAACCAGCCCCAGAAATAATCAGAGGCAACCCAGAACTCACCCAGCAGTTAATCGACGGGTTAGATTTTAAATACAAATACAACAGTGGGGTACTCAGCTTTGCCACAGAGGATGCCCCCACAGAAAAACAACAACAAGCCATCATCGATTCCTTTGAAGAACACGCCTTTGCTGGTATTAACCAAGATGCCTACAACATCCTTTGGGTACGTCACACCCACACAGGTAATGACCGTGTAGAACTTCATTTCGTCACCCCCAAAGTCGAACTAAATACAGGAAAAAGCTTGAATATTGCCCCCCCTGGTTGGCATGGTTACTTCAAATCTTGGCAAACATACTGGAACATCAAAGAAGACTGGGCAAGACCAGATGATTTAACTCGCCAAAGAATCTACTCTCCTGGCTATCAAGCATTAATTGATGCCGAACGGCAAAGGGCAGGATTGGTTGCTGCCCCAGACCCCAAGAAACAACTAACAGAATACATTACCCAACGCATCGAAACAGGGTTAGTTACCAACCGCGAACAAATAATTACTTCTTTTACCGAACTAGGATTAGAAATACCCAGGCAGGGAGAAAACTATATCACAGTACTCAATCCAGAAGACAACCAACGATATCGACTAAAAGGGGGAATCTATGAAGCATCTTGGGGACTTATCCGACAACCTGAAAAAGAAAATCGAAGCAGAGAACAAACGCTATTTGGAGACGGCAGAACAAGAACACCAGGAATTGAAACAACAACTGAAAGCACAAAAGAAAGAGATCTTAACCAACTTCAGACAAGAATCAGAGAACTGGCTGAAGCAAGAGCGAGCTATCACATCTCGCGCTATGGAGGACAACAACCGAATCTTCAAAAAATACTTGGGCAAACAATGGACATGGATATCCCTAACAGCAGGGAGTCTTTGTCTGGGTATCTTAGGCGGGAGTTGGGGAATGATAGGATTCTTATCAATACGGATTACCCAGAACTTGTCCCAACTAGACCAGATCAATCAAGAAATCAAACAACAACAAGAGACTTTGAACCAGTTAGAGAACCAAACCCTGGGGATAAAAATCAGCGAAACCAGCAACGGGACATTTATCACCCTACCCGAATTCCAACAACTGACCCCAGGCTGGACGTGCCAGGGTCAACCCTGCCTGAAACTAGAGTAGACCATGAGCGAACTAGAGAATCAACTGAGACTATCTTATCTCACCTTAGCCAAGGAATACAAAGAACAAATATCGAATCTGTCCAACAGATACGAACAGGATATGAAGCGGTTAGAGAAGCAGAACAAGCAGCTACAGCAACAAGTCAACGACTTGAGCAAACAAGTTACGAGCTTGAAACAGCAAATCAACAACTTAACCAACTCCATAGACCAATTCACAGAGATCTTGAAAGAATCAGGAGAACTTTAGAACATCAAAGAATTGAAGAACTAGAACGATTCAAAACCGAGATTAACCTAGTTGAGTATGCCCAAAGTCAAGGATATCAATATATAACCAAACAATCGAGCCGTAACAGTGCCGTCTTAGCCCATGACAATGGAGACAAAATAGTAATCGCTACCGATACCAACGGACATGGGATTTACTTTTCCATCAGAGATGAAGCCGATAACGGTACAATTATTGATTTCCTACAAAACCGCAGTAACTTAAACTTAGGTGGAGTGAGGAAAGAATTAAGAACTTGGATTAACCAACCACAATCGCAGCCATCGAGATTTATATCTGTAGACAAACCCCAATCCATAAGTCGCGATCGCCTGGAAATAATCAAAGCTGCATCACTCTTGAGAGTTACCAAATCTCATCCTTATCTAGAAAAAAGAGGTATTGAGCCAGCGATTTTGACGTGCGATCGCTTTTATAAAACTGTAGCCATAGACCCAAGAGGTAATGCTATTTTTCCTCATTATGATCCTGACGGACTAACTGGCTTTACGGTCAAGAATGACAACTTTACTGGGTTTAGCAAGGGGGGAACTAAGGCATTGTGGAGATCTAACCAACAGGAAGGCGATCGCCGTTTGGTAATTACAGAAAGTGCCATTGATGCTTTGTCTTACCATCAACTAAAGAGTAATGAAAATACCAATACTCGTTACATAGCTACGGGGGGGACGATTTCTACTGCTCAACTGGAACTAATCAAGACAGCTATGGTAGAGATGGCGAGACTTGGGGGTGAGATAGTGATTGCTACAGATAATGATGAAGTAGGAAATAAACTGGCAAAAACTCTTATTCAAGAAGCTCCTTCGGCTCAGAAAGTTGAGCGTCATGTACCTGAATTGGGTAAAGATTGGAATGAGTTATTACAGCAGGAGCAACAGAGAGAATTAACTCAACAGAGAAGTATAGGTTGGGAACTATAGACGAGGAAGGACTTTCACCTTCATCATCAAAACAGTTGTCATCTAGGGAATTCCTAGAAGCCTTAGTATATCTTGGTTATGACACCCAACTTGTTTAAAGTTGTTTTAGGGTGAACGAAAATGGCATATGACCCTTTAGTTCACGAATCGTGGTCATACGCCAATTAGCCTCAAGAACGGTAAATGGAGTATTGGTTGCCCAGAATGTCAGCACGTATTTAGACCAACTCCAAGCGAACGAGATAGATCTCTTGCCACCTGTCCCAACTGTAACGTCAAGTTCACCTTTAAAACCGAAAAAAGCGGTAAGAAACTAAAACGATTAAAAGTCGTCGAAATCGTCCCTGCTAACTTTGCCGAATTCGACACCGAGTATAACGAGCATAAACTGTATATAGTGCAGCAACTGATTGACTTTGGTGAGTTACAAGAATATCAAAAAGGCTGGGTCTATCATCAGCTAAAAGAATTACCCGAACTAGAACTGAGCCTGGGAGACTGGCGGGAAATAGCCCGTAGATTAGGCTATAAAGCTGGCTGGGGTTGGTACAAGTGGAAAGAAATGCAAGAGTTCATGGGTAATAAGGCTGCTTAAGCTCAATTATCACAGCTATTTGTATGACGTATTGTAAGGCAACGTTTTATGTTTAATCTAACACAGCCATAATTTTTGTATTCAAAAATCCAATAACACTCCAATTCTCAGAATATTGCTTACAAAACGTAAAATAGTGTAAGTAAAATATAAAATTGCGTAAGGTAAACTATTATAAACAATTATTAATAAGCCTCATAGATTTAGTACTTACAAACATCAAAAACCAGAATTATAAAATTAACTAAGACAAATTATCTAACATCGTTGTTTTAAAGTATATAAACGTTATATATAATGTTATAAATATTAGTAATAATTTAACTGACCGCTACGCTACCAACAAAATTAAATTAATATATAAGTAAGTTTGTCTAACACTATGCAAAACAACGCATACTAATTAAAGTCTATTGTAAAACATGGCAAAAAACTCAAGCAGCGAAAGCATTACAATTCGATGTCCATCTCAGATAGTAGATAGTATCGACCAGCAAGTAAAGCAAACCAAACAGAATAAAACCGATGTTGTAGTGGGGATGTTATCTAACT